>DATJGC010000535.1:0-9177 GCA_035495345.1 Chitinophagaceae bacterium
TAAGGCTATCAACATTTCATTGATACTTATCTGCCTTAATTTTAGCGGTTGCTGATTTGGAGAGGGTGAACTACATCACAAACGGAGAAAGCACTAATAGTAAGAACGGCAAAGCTACAACATTCTAACCGCATTTCCGCGAGGAAAGGTAAAAATTCAAAAGTTAAAAGTCAAAAGTCAAAAGCTCCTATCACCCGCAGCCGGCTTTTGGCGCAACATATGAATAGGAAGCCTGGAGGAATGATATAACGGCGATGCGGTGGCGCCATCCTCAACCGTCTGACCCTTGGTCTGACGGCTTAAGGCGTTGAAGGCAGATTGCTGCAAGTGCGGACTGGGCAAGTCGCTGCTGGGGATCGCTGCTCGTTTGTTAAGCCCTGTCCCGATCCAGAGCCTCGGAAGAACATAAAACATACGAAGTCAGGAGACTTCGTATAGCGGCCTTCCTTTTGCTTAGAACAGATAACCGAAGTCTTAATCATGTTTTTGCAAGATAAAGCTGTTGCAAGACTTCGGTTATCTTGCGCCGCCTCGTTGCTTCACGGCCTCTTTGCGTTGCTGCGAGAAACAAACGAAGCTGAAGACTGAAATCTTCAAACAGAAAACTTACAGCAAAAGAACTGAAGACTGAAAACTTCAAACTGAAAACTTACAGCAAAAGAACTGGGAACGATGAACTCGGAACTAAGAACTGTGTCAAACTTTGTATCGAAACAGCGAAAGATTATTATTAACGGCAGCAGGCTGTTTACTCTCCTGCTTAATTTCCAATAGTTTTTTCTGGATGGCCGAAGCGGCCTGGCGGTAATTGTTTTTTTGGGTATTCTTTTTTGGGGTAGAAAGAATAGCCAGTTTTGCAGGTGATTTCATAATTATTGGAATGGGAATAGTACTGGTTCAGGTTGATAACGTCAACCCGGCAAAAATAGTATGTACAGCGGCAAAAGCAGGCTGAAAAAGGCTTTGACGGCTTGGACGGGCAATAGTTAGTTGCCTGCAATTACAATTTTTGGATGCTCATTCACCTCCCTGGCCCATTTATACAAAAGCTCGCTTTCAATGGGCTCGTAGATGCCTTTTTTCTCAGGGTCTGTAGGCAACTCCTTTAGTGGTACCAGTAACAACATTTGCGGGTCTGTGTAATCATAATGGTTGTCTACGGTAAGCCCAATAACATGTACAAACTTAAACCCCCGGCTTTGCAGGCTGTCCAATGCCTTCACGGTAAACTCAACGGTGCCTGATCTACCTTCAGAAATTCCTTTACGCATGGTAGCTGTTTTAACTCGTTGTAATAACAGTAGCTATTCTATTAAGTTTACAAAAGGCATAAAAATTATAGCGTTGTAAAAGAAAAATTGGTTAATGATCATCAGCAGACCGGGCAAAGGCTATAGATGCCGAAAGTTGTTTAACAAATAGAGAAAGCAAGGCGGTATATTTTGACAATCACACGGCCAGCAAAACGGCTACATAATGGCATACCGCGGCCGCCAGTACAAAGAAATGCCAAACGGCATGGTGCCAGCGGTAGCGCTGCCATACATAGAACAAAATACCTACGGAATAAAGTCCGCCCCCAATCATCAGAAAGAGCATCACATCGCCCGGAAGGGCATCAAAAAAACGGCGGCCGCCACTGACCAGTATCCAGCCCATGGCTACATAAATGATGATGGAAATGACCTCAAAGCGACCGGTAAAAAAAATCTTGAAGAAGATGCCCAGCAGCGTGAGCGACCATAAAATGCTCAACAACGCAATACCGAAACTGTTGTTAAGAAAGATGAGCAGGAAGGGTGTATAGGTACCGGCAATTAAAAAGTAAATACTGATATGATCAAAAATTTCCAGCACGCGTTTTACCTGTGGTTGCTGAAAGCCATGGTATAAAGTGGAAAAACTAAACAACATCAAAAAACAAAAGCCATAAATACTGGCGCCTACAATGCCCGGCATGTTGGCATTTTTTGCCGCCAGCACCGTTAGTATCGGAATACTGATGATGCCGAACAACATACCAAACGCATGAATGATGCTGTGCACCAGTTCCTGTTCCAGTGTAAAACCCGCTGGCTGTTCTTTCTTCTCCATGGCCGTTATATTTTACATAGTGAAGCAAAGATACGCAGTGGCTGCGGGCAGCAGCTTTCATCGTTTTGCAGAATCTATCGCGTCGCAGTCCCTCGCGCAAGCGACTAATGCAGGGCATTTTTTTATTACCGCCATCCCCCCTATTTTCACGTTATGTCGGTTACCCATCCTTATATAAAAAAGCTATTGCAGTGCATAGAACTGGAAGAAAAAGAACAGGTAAAAAGATTCAGCCTGGATCAGCAACATACGCTTAGGAGTCTTAAAGCGGAAGGACTGGCACTGCATCCGATCAGCATTACCCGTAAAAGTTTTGGTTACCAGGATTATCCTGAAATAAGTTTTCGGCTGCAATATCCCGCAGAAACCAACCAGTTCAGGGATGGCGCAGCTATAGAATGTTTTTTTGCAGGCGAAGAACCGGTGAAAGGCGTACTCATGAACCTTGAAGGAAAGGCCGGCGAGTTTAGATTGTTTGCGCCTGATTTTCCGGACTGGCTCGAAGAAAATGGCGTGGGCATAAAGCTGGCGCCAGACCAGCGCACCACCGGCATCATGAAACAGTCGCTGAATGAACTGGAAAATAATAAACCGCTGTTTACCCTTTTTGAACAATTACACGGCACGTCCGCTACTCCCATGGTTGCGCCAGGTAGCGCGGCAGCGCCACCTGCCTTTGTACAACAACGCTTAAATGAAAGCCAGCGCCAGGCGGTAACAGCCATACTGCACAATGAAAACATGATCATTGTACACGGTCCGCCCGGAACCGGCAAAACCACCACGCTGGTAGAAGCCATTGTGCAGCTGGTAAAGGCCGGGCAGAAATTACTGGTAGCCGCCCCCAGCAATACCGCGGTGGATAATATTGCGCGTGAACTATTGCAACAGCGCATCAACCTGTTACGTGTGGGCAATACCAGCAAGGTAGATGAGGCCATCTTTCAGCATACGCCGGAAGGCAGGCTTTCTAACAGCAAGCAGCAGAAAGAAATAAAGCAGCTAAGGATACGCGCAGAAGAATTCAGGAAGATGGCGCTCAAATACAAAAAGCAGTTTGGCAAATCAGAAAGAGAACAACGCAACCTCCTGTTTAAAGAAGTAAAAAACATTCGCACAGAAATAAAGAAACTGCAGGCGTACAATGAAGAAAAGCTGTTTGCAGAAGCCAGCGTTATTGCGGGCACCCCGGTGGGTTTGTATGATGCAAAAATTCATCATTACAATTTTGATACGCTAGTCATTGATGAAGCGGGGCAATGCATTGAACCGCTGGCCTGGTGCATATTTCAGCTTGCCAAAAAATATGTACTGGCGGGCGATCATTTTCAATTGCCTCCTACCGTTCTTAGTCATGAAGCTGCGCGACTGGGCCTCAACCAATCTATCCTGGAAACTGCAGTACAAACCGTGCAACCCGTGTTTCTGCTGAATGTACAATACCGTATGCGTAAAGCTATAGCGGGTTTTTCCGGCGGTTATTTTTATGGCGGACTGCTGCAGACCGCCGCGCACCTGCAGAATACCGGCACGCATATCACCTTCATAGACACCGCCGGTGCGGGTTTGCATGAAACCCATGGCAATGATCATGTAAGCCTGCAAAATAAGGGCGAGTTGCAACTATTGTTAAAGCTGTTGGAAACAATGCCCGTTGATCCATCTTCTACTGCCTTTATTTCTCCCTATGCCGGACAGGTAGCGGCGGCAAAAGAAGTATTGCCTGCGGCGATGCGCATCAGCACTATCGACAGCTTCCAGGGGCAGGAAAAAGAAATCATCCTGCTATCACTGGTACGCAGCAATGATGATGGCGATATCGGTTTTTTAAAAGATTACCGCCGCATGAACGTAGCCATCACCCGCGCCAAAGAACAGTTGTTTGTGGTGGGCGATAGTGCCACATTGGGCGCAGACCCTTTTTACAATGCTTTTCTTACGTATATAGAACAGCATGGCACTTACCGTACAGTTTGGGAGTTTGAACTATAGGCCATTAACGAAAAGCCCTGCCGCAGTATATTTTTTAGTACCTTAAACGCCTAAAACTAAGTGTATGAAAAAAAATTTCCTGCTACTGGCCCTTCCATTTTGTATGCTCTGCCTGCTGGGCAAAAATACAAGCGCACAGGCCGTTACGTCTGAAGACATTAAAGCACAAATGGTAAAAGACTGGCAACGTGCCAAAGACTATACGGCAGAATACCTGAATGCCATGCCGGCCGACAAGTATTCTTTTAAAGCAGTAGACAGCCTGCGCAGCTTTGCACAGCAGATGTTGCACCTGGCTTCCGGCAATGTTTTCCTGATGCAAAATGCAACCGATGAAAAGCCTCCATTTATGCGCGGCGATCTGGAAAAAAGTGCGGGCGCACAATCCAAAGACTCGGTAATGTACTTTGTAAACGCCAGCTATGATTATTGCATTAACGCAGTAAAAGCAACCGATGTGGCCAAATGGGGCGAGAAAAAGTCGTTAATGAAGAACGATGTTACAAGACTGGCTTTAATGATGAAAACATTTGAACACCAGACCCACCACCGCGGACAAACCACCATTTATATCCGCCTGGTAGGCATTCGTCCGCCACAGGAAAAACTGTTTTAACGATATTTCTTATAAATAAAAAAAACCGGGCAAATCATCGCCCGGTTTTTTTTATTGCGGCAATTATTTTGCTGGCGTAATAATGATATTTCTGTATTCTACTGGACCGTGATCTCCCTGTATATAGATGGGCCCTGGTTCTCCTTCCTTACTGTCTAAGGCGCCACCTGTAATGCCGGGAATCTCCTGGTTGCAGATGACCATTTTTCCATTTGCCATAACTGTTACCATTCTTCCTACCAGTGTAATATCAAAAGATTGCCATTCGCCGGCCGCCTTTGCCATCATTTCACTCGGCGGAAGAAAACCGTAGATGCCACTGAAATGATGTGAGGTAGGCTCAAGCCCTTTATCATCTTCTACCTGCACTTCATAACGCCCGCGAAGGTAGACGCCACTATTGCTCTCTTTTGGATAGCGGAACTCTATGTGCAGTTTAAAATCAGTAAACTTTTGATCGGTTACCAGGTTGGCCCCGGAATGCGGACTGCGTAAAACACCGTTTTCTACCACCCATTGATTGGTGCCATTGGCATGCCATCCGCTCAGATCTTTTCCATTGAACACTTTAATGGGGTTGCCCCAGGTAACCGTGCCGCTGCGGCGTAAACTCGGTGCACGATGGCCTGTCCAGTTAACAGTTTTACCATCTACGGTTATCATGGTACCCTTCAGGCTATCGCCTTCAAGCATGGCCTCAAACTGCATGTCGTTATCGCCCTTATCCCATTGTGGCGGAATGGCGAAATGCATTTTGCTTCCGTCGAAAAATACTTCTGAAATGGGGCGCGCACTGCCGCCAGTACCTACAAAGCGCCCAACAAGTGTTTTTATACCAGAGAGCTCCACTTCCAGCCATGAAGGCGCCATTTTACCGCCCATATCCATTGTGAGATCCCAGCGGCCTTCCAGCTTGCCGGAATCTGCCGGCGGAGTACGCGTATCGGCTGCCGATGCAGTAATGTAAAACAAAGAGACAAATAAGAGGATGGCAAGTTGCCTGCACAAGCTGGTGGATGAAGCGATCGTTTTCATTGTTATGTTGATTGATATACCGGCAATTTAAACATAATAACGTAACCGCTGACCATCCATCAAAAACAGATGGTATTAGCCGCCATCTGCCAGGCGCATCAGGCATCATTTATTTACCCTTGCCCCAGTTATTTTCCATGGCCTTGTAAGATTTCTTTGATACAGAAGATTTCTTCTTACTTCTTGCAATACCCTTCTTCTTACGTTTGTTGATATTATTGACGAGTGAATTTTTTACGCCGAGCTTATTTTTTTTAGCGCTTCCTTTTTTAGCTGCTTTCTTTTTAGCAGGCGCCGATTTCTTTTTAGCGGGAGCAGATTTTTTCTTCGCTGATTTCTTAGGCGCTGCTTTTTTCCCGGCGGGCGATGTTTTCCTCGCTGTTTTTTTTGCTGCTTTCTTTTTTGCTGTTGCCATAATTTTTTTTTCTTACAAGCATCAAACCACATGCCTGCATACCTGACGCATGGCAGATGAGCAATAAATTGCACACTGTGGACTTTTACATTTATATATAAACATGGTTAAGCCCGGCGGGCAATACGCAAACGGCTAAAGAACTCTTCTTCTTCCAGCTCTCTTACCTCACCCGGCAGCAGCTTGCCGAGGTGAATGTCTTCAATAGAAGTTCTGATGAGGCGCTGGCAGCGATGATGCAATGCAGCTGTCATTTTTCTTATCTGGCGAAACTTCCCCTGCGTAAGCGTAATGGTTAACCATGTGTACGGAGGATACAATGGAAAGGGCTGCAGGGTTTGAAATAAGTCTGTAGGTTCTTCCACCACTTCTACCGGGCAGGGCGCAGTAAGATAATGTTCGCCACCCTTGCCACGTATGTGCAGGCCCGCACGCATGGCTTCCAGTGCTTCTTTGCTCATGGTATTTTTTACCCGCACCAGGTAGGTCCTTGTATGCGGAATGGTGCCCTGGAACAATAGCTTAGTGATCTTTTTATTGGTGGTCAGCAATAGTAATCCTTCAGATTGTTTGTCTAAGCGCCCAATGGCGTGCGTACCGGGGGGAAAGGGAAAATTGAGATCGCCCAACAGGGCAGCCTCACGCTCGCTTTTAAACTGCGAGAGCATATCATAAGGCTTGTTGATGGCAAAATAGCGATGCGGAGGGTCAGTAATATCTTTCACAAAAACGGCTTCAGGCAACAAAATACAGGAAAAACAGCGGGCAGCATGGTAAAAAAAAGGAACTTAGTTGGGGCAACGGTAATTGCCATGCAGTTAACACCGTTGCTCTTATCAGCTATGAAATATTTTACCTGCCTGCTCGCCGGCGTCTTGCTACTCTTATGCGGCAACAGCCATGCACAGACTACCAGCAGGGTATTTATTGTACGGCATGCCGACAGGCAAACGGAAGATGATTTAAACCCAGCCGGTATTACAAGAGCCAATGAACTAAAAAGGGTCTTGCTGCAAACGGGCATCGACAGTATATTCTCCACCAATTTTGTTCGAACGAAAAAAACAGTGGGCCCGCTTGCCGAGGCCCTGCACCTGCCGGTGATTACGTACGACAGTAACCCGCCCTTGGTGCAACGCCTGCGTGCTTACAACAAAGGCAAAACGGTACTGGTAGCAGGCCACTCCAACACGGTATTGCCGCTTGTAACAGCGCTGGGATGTAGTGCCGGCAACAGCACTATACCCAGCGGTCAGTTTGATGACCTGTTCCTCGTAATCCTGGAATACACTAAAAAAGGGAAACGTACCACGAAAGCCTGTCGGCTACTGCACATGAAATACGGTGCAGCCACCGACTAATGCGCTGATGAACCGCATTGACTTGCCGGAAAAATGATGAGGTGTTAGCACCCACCCGCTTAAGCAGCGCGCAATGAAACGGTATTCTTATGCGCGGGCTGCTGCAAAGCTGTTTTTGCAGGCTGGGTGTTGGTAACATTCACACGCTGGGGTGAAGCAACAGGGCGGTTGCACTGGCCCAATGCATAATAAATTACGATGAAGATCAGGATAGTGCTAAAACATCCACCACCCAATTTCTTTGCTCCGTAACCGGCAATTAACGCGCGTAACCAATTTGGCATTTCTTAGTCTTTAAAAGTTTAGTAAGTTGTTTCTACGGTGCTGCAGCTAAGCTGGCAACTGCCCGCCATATACGCTAAAGAAACTCTAAAGACCGTGCCGGAAATCATGCAGCACAGCAGCAACAGAAAGCAAGTGGAAATTACACCCAAACCGTAACAATATTTACCTGGCTACTACAGGTCTGTAATTGGTTTGTATTTTGGCACCAAGGCCTTCATAATACACCAGGCAAGAAGGTATGATAATGCGCAGATAGCAAACATGATGGTATACCCTGTTTCTATATGACCGAGCTTTTTATAATGATCAAAGAGGGCACCGCCGAGCTTCGACATAAACACGCCACCCAGCCCACCTGCCATACCGCCAATGCCCACCACGGAGCCGATGGCTTTTTTGGGGAACATATCAGACACGGTTGTAAATATATTGGCCGACCAAGCCTGGTGGGCCGATGTGCCGATGCCAATTAATAATACGGGCACCCAGAAACTGATATAGCCAAATGGCTGTGCAGCCAATACCAGCAGGGGGAAGAGCGCAATCAGGAACATGGCCTTCATTCTGCCATCGTATACCTTATGGCCTTTGCGAATGAAATACATAGGCAGCCAGCCGCCAGATACGCTGCCGATCATTGACAGTGTATACAGGACGGCCAGTGGCACCACAATGGCATCATCTACCATGCCGTACTGGGCTTTCATATAAGCAGGCAGCCAGAATAAAAAGAACCACCATACGCCGTCAGTGAGCAGCTTGCCGATGGTAAAAGCCCAGGTTTGCCGGTAACCAAGTAGTTTAACCCAGGATACTTTCTCGGTACTGGTGTTCTCGTCTTTTTCTTCTTCTCCCCCATTTATATACTCGTATTCAGCAGCGGAGAGGCGCTTCTGTTTTTCTGGGCGTTCATAAAAATAAAGCCATAGTATCAACCATAAAAGACCAATGGCGCCAATAATGATAAAGGCCGTTTCCCATCCCCAATGTACCCTAATCCAGGGAACAGTGAGCGGAGCAAGTATAGCACCGATATTGGTACCAGAATTGAATATGCCGGTAGCCAGTGATCTTTCTTTCTTCGGAAAATATTCTGCGGTGGCTTTAATGGCCGACGGAAAATTGCCTGCCTCACCAAATGCCAGTACAGCTCTTGCTACCATAAAACCCAGCACAGATACTGAGAAGGCGGTGATACCTACCCAACCGAGTATGGCGTTCATGGTTTCTCCCAGCGGAATGGCCAATGCATGAATGATAGCACCAAATGACCAGATAACAATGGCGATGGAATAACCTGCTTTTGTACCCAACTTATCTATAATGCGGCCTGCAAACAACATAGAGAATGCATACACAAACTGGAAAACAGCGGTGAT
>DATJGC010000536.1:0-5063 GCA_035495345.1 Chitinophagaceae bacterium
GTTCTTATCTCCTGCATCACATCTTGCGGCAAATGCAGCTATTGCAAAATTGGTATGTACTCACATTGTGAAAACGGTGGCTGGGTATTGGGTCATCTCATTGATGGCACGCAGGCAGAATACACCCGCATCCCCTTTGCAGACACCAGCCTGCACCACATACCGGCGGGCAGCGATGAAGAAGCCTTGGTGATGTTAAGTGATATTCTGCCCACAGGTTTTGAATGCGGTGTATTAAATGGCAAAGTGCAACCGGGCAGTACGGTGGCCATTGTTGGCGCAGGCCCCATTGGGTTGGCGGCCCTGTTAACCGCGCAGTTTTATTCGCCCGCAGAGATCATACTGATTGATCCGGATGATAACCGCCTGGCAGTAGCAAAAGAATTTGGGGCTACCAACATCATTAACAACAGTAAAGAAAACGTGGTGGATGCTGTTATGCGCTACTGCAATGGCAAAGGCGCAGACACTGTAATTGAAGCAGTGGGCATACCAGCCACCTTTGAACTTTGCCAGGAACTGGTGGCGCCCGGTGGCACCATTGCCAATATTGGCGTTCATGGTAAGAGCGCTACCCTGCACCTGGAAAACCTCTGGGCTAAAAACATAACTATTACTACCCGGCTGGTAGACACCAGTACCACCCCCATGTTATTAAGAACGGTGCAATCAAAAAAGTTACAGGCAAAGCCGCTGATCACCCACCGCTTTACCATGAATGAATTTATGAAAGCCTATGATACCTTTCAAAACGCGGCCAAAGAAAAAGCATTGAAAGTGATCATCAGTAGTGAATAGCCAGTAATACATCCATGGTTATTGATAGTTGCCATAACATGATGTTGACAGGCTTTCATCTTTCTGAAGGCAATCCCTTGTTATAAACATTGTAATAAAATTTTACCTGCAGGCCAGCATCTGTCCAGGCAGTGTTGTACACAACAAATAAGGGCATTGTTACTTCCGCCGGCAATACCACTGGCTGCTGATCCTTAACGCATCCGCGCTGAATGATACTATCCATGATAGCCTGTCTATCTTTCAGCAGCAGCCGCGCCAGGTCTACCGCCTTCTCTACACGCATACAACCATGACTAAAATACCGGCGGTAATGCGTAAACAGTGGTTTGGTGGGCGTATCATGCAGGTAAACATTAAAAGGATTGTAGAAGGCAATCTTTAGAACGCCCAGTGAATTATCGCAGCCGGTAGATTGCCTAAGCTGGTAAGGGAAATTGCCCGCGTTGAGTGATGCCCAGTGTATCCGTTGCGTGTTTACCAGTATACCTTGCTCATTCAACACCTGGAAATTATTTTCAGCCAGGTAGTTCGGATTTCTTTTTATTGCCGGCAATAGCTCCTGCACTGCCAAACGCCTGGGCACAAACCAATAAGGAAAAACAATGACTTCTTTAATGATACTGCTAAGGGTGGGTGTTGGCGTAGAACGTTTTCCAACAATGAGCCTGGAAGCAAGTACCTTTTCATTACCCGCAAATAAAGTGAGCGTGGCAGAAGGGATATTGACCACGGCTATATAGCGAGATTGCTGCCGGATGGCATCCAGCCAGCGCAGGGTGTTGATGCCTTCTTTAAGGGCAGCAATTCTATATTTCAGCGGCAGGTTTAACTGCGTCGTAAATGCAGCAGTAAGGCGGTCTTCCGCCGGCAAATCAAAAAGCGCCTGTGCTTTATGAACCGCCGCTAACAGGGCTGTAGGTTCTATGGTATCGCCCTTCGGCAAAGAGATGATGCCCAGCTGCTGCAGTTTTGCAAGCAACAGGTTGTTCACCCGGTTGATCTTGCCGGGTAGTAGCGGCTGGCTGTAATCATTGCCGGCAGACACCATGCGGTTATACAATTGGAGTTGCTGCTTCATAGCAACGTATTCAGGAGAGCAATGCTCCGCATCAAAAAGAAAGTATTGAAAGCGTTTTTCTAACAAGGCTTTGAGCAGGGCGGTTACTAACTGTTCTGTGTCTGGTTGGTACTCAAATCCCTGGTATTGCAGCGGTGGAGCGTGGGTACCAAAGCTGATGTCGTGAAAGAAATGAATGGCGGCATCGGCAAAATAAATATCGGCACGGAACATTTCATCGGTACCATGCTCGTTGCCATCCATCATTGCATACTCATTGATAAAATTGTAGTGGTAAGCGCTTTTATCAAGCCCCAGTTCATCACATTTATTGAGGTAATTAACCAGTTGTAATATAACGCGGTCGTTACCTGCCCAATGCAGCTGGTAGCCTGCAGCGGCATAATAAAAACGCAGGGTGGTTTTGGAAGATACATCGTTGCAATGAGACAGTACGGTTTCAAAGTATGTTGGGGTGATGACCTTGCTACCCTGGCCAAGGAGCGCCACCGGAAGCCAGAGAAGCAGCACCGCGGTGGCAACAGGAAATTTTTGCATAAACCGGAGCAATTAATCTGCAGTGAAAGTTGCACAAAACTAATAGCGATCATTAAGAAGCCGTATGAGCAATATCAGTCAGTGAGCTGACGCCAGGTAATGCGCCCCGGGTTTTTCGCACTCATTGACAGCTGTCAACCGGCGGCTTGACGGCACTCATTGAAACGCTCAAAGGGCTTTGCTTACTTTGTTGTAGCAATTAGGTAAGTCTCAACGATTGCCGCCGGTAGCTCCATGCTATGCTTACCACACAGAAAGAATCTACTGCAAAAAAGAAACAACGGGCCCTTCTACCTGCCAGCAGCCTCCACACCTAAGCCACCCGCTGCCTGAAAGGCCCGTTGTTCTTTTTTGTTACGCTTTTGATGTAACAAGTTTAATTCTTCAAGCTAAATCAACAATAATGAAACCCCTTCAACCCATTCTTGCTTTTACGGGCAGCGTGTTGCTGGCTGCCTTTATATTGTCTTGCAGCAAAACATCGCCCAACCTTGATCCCCGCGATGGATCTGTTACTTTTAACTGTTGCCGCATTGCGCAAACCACCAACGGAACCGCCGTCAGAAACTTTACTTACAATAGCAACAATGACCCGGTGAGCGTTCAATCAGCGGTAGTGGGTACCGGCACGCCGAATCTTTTATTCAGGTACAATAAAAAAGGCCAGCTGATAGAATACTCAGGCTTGTACAGCAATGGATCTTTTGAGTTCATGCACGTTTACGGTTATAAAAACGGGCGTATTACAACAGATACCACCTACACGCTCGGACCGTACAGCAACCCGTCTGCCGCTTTTTCAAAACGATACAGTTACCTCAGCTATGATGCGCTGAACCGGGTGGTGGAGGATTCTGAAATACATTTGTTTCCTCTTACTATCACCAACGTACTGCATTACAATTATGATGTAAATGGCAACCTGGTGACGGGGGCGGTGGCCGGGTACGATGATAAGATGAATCCGCACCGGACCAATAAAGTATGGATGCTGGTAGATAGAAATTACAGCGTTAACAATCCGCTGGGTGCAACATCCTATAATAGTGTTGGCTTACCACTGACACTACAGGCGCCGCCTAAATTTTCACTGATAATGATTCTTGGCAGCTTTTATTATTATGGCAGCATGAGTATTGCCTATGATTGCCAGTAAAAGGCATGCCTGATGCAAATGACAACCGCAGTTGACGCCTGTCATAGGAAGGAGGCAGGGCAAAATATACTTTTACTGAAAGTTGGATACTATGAATATAACCGCAGCCTCCAGTGAACCATCGGCCGTTTATCCCGGCGTTTATACGGCAATGCCGGTATCAACAATGCGCAGGAAAAGAGCGCGCAAGCGTACCCTCCCTGCTTTGCGTACGGGCAGTCTGAGCAAGAAAATGCTGGGCAACTGCCTGCAACTGGAGATGTTGATACCAGGTTGTAAACGCGAGGAAATTTTTATTGACGGGCACCGGAATTTCCTGTCTGTCTGCGTACCGCAAAGCCTTGCCAGCGCGGATTACCGGCCCATTGAGCAAACACAAACCACCAATTATTTCCAGCAGCTCATTTCATTGCCGCAAAAAGCAGATGGCGCCTTTGCCAATGCAACCTACCAGAATGGCATGCTCACTATACTGGTACCCATGGGCGCCATGCCCCTGGCACAACAAAAGCCCTACCGTATAGCCGTGTATTAACAACCGGAGTGTATAAGATGACTGATCAATCACCCACGTAATTCTTTACTAACTAATAAAAAAAGGAGGTTTTTTATGCAAACGCCCACATTAAGCAAAGTCAGGAACAGGGTACCCGCTGCTTTCAATGATTTCTTTAAACCATGGAACGAATGGTTCGACAATGGCGGCCTGCTGAGCGGTTATACTGATATGCCCGCAGTGAACATTACAGAAAACAAAGACGCCTACAATGTTTCACTGGCAGCACCCGGTCTTAAGAAGAACGACTTCAATATTGACATAGACGGCAATATGCTCACCATCAGCAGTGAGAAGGAAGAATCAAAAGAAGACAAAGACAAAAAATTTACCCGCAGGGAATACAGTTACTCTTCTTTTAGCAGAAGCTTTACACTACCAGACGAGATTAACAAGGAAAAAATTGAGGCTACCTACACAGATGGTGTGTTGCACATTGTACTGCCCAGGAAGGCGGAGGCACAACATTCAACAGCAAAACATATTGCTGTAAAATAAGCCATTGCAAAATGGCTTACCACCCCGTTAGAAAGGCTGACGGGGTTTTTGTGCAACTGTTACCAGCTGCATGCGCTGTCTGTGGCCAGGCCCGCTGTTATTGCCGTATAATCTTACCATCCTCCATCTCAATTACCCTGTTGGCAATACCGGCAAGCGTGGCATCATGGGTTACAATAAGCAGCGTATGCCCGTAACGGGTAGACAACTCTTTAAAAATATCGAAGACCAGCTCGCGATTCTTTTTATCAAGATTGCCGGTGGGCTCATCGCCCATTATGATGGCCGGATCATTAATCAGTGAACGCGCAATGGCCACACGCTGCTTCTCGCCCCCGGAAAGACGGTGGGCCATTTTACCTGCCAGGTGGCCAATGCCTAATAAAGACAGTTTTTCCGTGGCACGCTCCGTAATTTCTTGTTGCGTATACTTTGCC
>DATJGC010000537.1:0-4928 GCA_035495345.1 Chitinophagaceae bacterium
ACCAGCTTGCCCAGCATGGCGCCAAGGCAAATGATGATCACCAGTTCTCCCAGCATATCACCAATACCTTTTTTAACAGACTTGGTAAGCGCATCCAGCGGTATGCCCAGCAACCAGCCTGCCAGCAAAGAAACCAGTAAAAACGCAAGAAAGGCATTGAACTTGCCCCAGGTAATGAGTAGAATCAGCAGCAGTATACAGCTAACAACAATCAGTATGGTCATGGTGTATGGTTAAGATAGCGTTGGCTGCTGTGAATGTAGGCAATATTTCAAATTAGTTTGCCTAAGTAAGAAGAACTTGCAAATGCACGAAGAAAACTCGGTACATGGGTCCACCACTATTTGCCACTTGCCCACCCCGCAGGAAAAAACTGCGCAAAAAAACAATCTCTCTTTTCCTCTTTTTCTCCTTTTGCCCTTAGCTCCCCTGGCTCACCTCTTCCTTATCTTTTACCACCACCAACTGGTCTATGTCTACCGTAATGGGCAGCATGCCCAGCTTTACAATGGCTTTTTTGCCGCGCAGCTCTATTACTTCACCCACCTGGTGGTTTTTCTTCATGAGCACTTTTCTGCCTACGGTAATATCGCCGCCTACCTCGTCGTACTTAAGGTTGATCTTCTTTTTTACTTTTTCTGCTGCCTGTTGTTTGTTCTGGTTAAAGAGCAGGGCATGCATCTGCTTCATCAGTTCTTTCTTATTGTCTTCGTTTTCGGCCTTGCGCCAATCGAACACCAGCTGTTTCAGTTTACGCTCCATATCTTTCAGGTAGGCGATGCGCGATTCATTTACCTGGTTCTGGTGTTTCAATAATTCTACCTGCTGGTTGTGTTTTTCTTTGTCCAGCAATTGTTCCATTTCTTTTTTCAACCGCTCATTTTCTTTCATGAGCTTTTGCAATTCCTTTTTTTCCTTATCAATGGTTTGCAAATCCTGCTCGGTGCGGTTCAGTAGTTTGTCCAGTTTAAAATGATCTTCATCTACCAACTGGCGTGCGCGTTCAATCAATTTTTTATCGAGCCCAATCCGTTCTGCAATAGAGAACGTGTAAGAGCTACCGGGTTTACCAATCAGCAATTTGAAAAGCGGCAGCAGGCTTTTTTCATCAAAGGCCATGGCGCCGTTGATAATGCCCGGGGTTTTGTTGGCCATTACCTTCAGGTTCAGGTAGTGGGTGGTAACAATACCCATGGAATGTTTCTTACAAAGTTCTTCCAGTATCACTTCTGCAAAGGCACCGCCCAGGTTGGGATCACTTCCGCTGCCCAACTCGTCAATAAAAAAAAGGGTTTTACCATTGGCGTTCTCCATGAAGTACTTCATGTTCTTCAGGTGCGAGCTGTAGGTACTCAAATCAAACTCCAGGCTTTGTGTATCGCCAATATGAATCATTATTTGTTTAAAGATGCCCATCTGGCTGCTGGGGTGCACAGGTACCAGCAGGCCGCTTTGTAACATGAGTTGCAACAGGCCAACGGTTTTAAGCGTAACGGTTTTACCGCCGGCATTAGGACCAGACACCACCAGTATGCGGTTGCGTTCATCCAGTGTAACCTGTGTGGGTATAGTGGGCTTTTTATCTCGCTGGTTGTAGAGGTATAAAAGCGGGTGATAGGCTTGTACCAACTGCACATGGGCTTTGTCTACCACCTGCGGGTAGTTGCCGTTTACATCTATCGCCAGTTTTGCCTTGGCATAGATAAAATCAAACTCACCCAGTACATCGCTGTAGATTTTTAGGAGCGATGCATAGACAGAGAGCCTGCTGGTAAGCTCACGCAAAATGCGGTATACTTCTTTGCGCTCTTCATTTTCTAAAGAGAATACATCGTTATTGAGTTCAATGGTTTCTTCGGGCTCTATAAATGCGGTGCGCCGTGTATCACTTTCACCGTGCAGGATACCTTTTACCTGCCGCTTCTGTTCTGCAAACAGCGCCACCACCCTTCTGCCATTTAAAAAAGATTCTTCAATATCGGCCACATAGCCCGCCTTGTTCAGCTTGTTAAGAATCTTATCGAACATTTTCCGCAGTTCATTGCGTTTCCTGAACAAGCCCATCCTGATAGCGGAGAGTGCCTCACTGGCATTGTCTTTTACATGGCCGTTTTCATCCAGCACATCATCAATAAGGCCAATGATGCTTTTCTCATAATACGTATTTTCTATCACACGCGCCATGGCGGGATAGGCCAGTCGCTTTTCTGCATCAAACCAACGGAAAATCTGTTGCAGGTTGTCTGCCAGTTTGCGGATGCCCATCAGGTCTTCTCCCGCCAGCACCGCCCCGGGTATGCCCAGCAGTTTTAATTCTCTGGAGAGGTTTAATACATAATCATTCGGGAAATACTGGGCGGTTTGCACTATCAGCTTGCATTCATGCGATTGCTGCAATGCCAGTTCTATAAACTCTTTTCTGGTATGTATGCGTAAGGTGGAAGATTTTTCTTTGGCATAGGCAGATTTGCAGTAGGCAGACAGAAGCTGCTTTACCTTTTCAAATTCCAGTTGCACCAGTGCCGATTCGGGAAAAAATTTAATCATGAGCGCCTGCTTCTTTACTTTGTTTTGAGGGGCAAAGGTAAGCCGAATGAAGTATATGGGCCCCGCGGCAAAGAACCCGGTATTACCAGCAAAAACGCATATTTTTCAGCGGCTGCATGGCCGTGAACTGCGGGATAAAACTTACATTGCCTGGGTATGGTACAAAAAGTTTTTTTCTTACTCGCCAGCACCTGTTTCTTTTTTATGGCTTCGGCACAAAAGACCAAACTGAAAACCGTTAAAAAACAAATTGAAGCGCTACTGGACAGCCAGCCGGGCGTTTTTGCGGTGGCATTTAAGGATTTGTCTGATGGCAGGCAGCTCTACATCAGGGAACACAGCATTTTTCATGCGGCCAGCACCATGAAGACGCCGGTGCTCATTACTGCTTACCAGCAGGCGGCAGCAGGCAAACTGGGTATCAACGACAGTATTGCCATCATCAACAGCTTTGCAAGCATTGCAGACAGCAGTCATTTTTCTTTACAGGCATCAGATGATAGCGAGACAGAGCTGTACCAGCATATTGGTGAAAAGACAACGCTGTATCATTTGTTATACCAGATGATTATTTATAGCAGTAACCTGGCCACCAACATCGTCATACAAACCGTAGGCGCGGCCAATGTAAATGCCACTATCCGTGCCATGGGAGCAAAGGATATACAGGTATTGCGCGGGGTGGAAGACAACAAGGCATTTGAAAAGGGATTGAACAATGTAGTAAGCGCCTATGATCTCTGCCTGCTGTTTGAAAAAATGGCGAAAGGAGAAGCCGTAAATGCCCCCGCATCAGCGGCAATGATAAAGATCTTGCTCGATCAAAAATTCAATGACATCATTCCGGCAAAATTGCCGCCTGAAGTGAAGGTGGCACATAAAACAGGTTGGATAACGGGTGTACACCATGATAGCGGTATCGTGTTTTTACCAGATGGCAGAAAGTATGTACTGGTGCTGCTCTCCAAAGAACTTAAGGATGAAAAGGCGGGGGTGGCGGCCATGGCCAGCGTATCCGAGCTGTTGTACCAGTATATGGTGCAGAAAAAGAATTGATCCGCGGATGGTTACTACGGATCGGAGGTTTTCATCAATACTAGCCTCCATTAACAAAAACTTAGGGAGCTGCTAACATCTGGTTGCTCAACATTCCGTAGATAGTCTTGTTATAAAGCCTGCAACCTGTTAGTGAAGTCTTAAAGCGCGGTGATTGTCGCCCAGCTTACCAATTGCAAGGCTGCTGGCATAATAATTTGCACGAAATTTGAAAAAAATGAACACCATAAAAAGTTTTGGTATGAAGGCATTGCTGGCTGTAATAAGTTCACTGACGGGACTGGTGGCACTGGCCGCCTGCAATAACAGTATAAACCCCAATAAAACCATGAGCCAGGCAGCAAACACGGCTTTCACGGAGCCGGTAATAGACAAGAACATAAAGACAGATACCGCCACGTTTGGTACCGGTTGTTTCTGGTGTACCGAAGCCGTTTTCCAGGAGTGGGAAGGTGTGCTGAAGGTGACCAGCGGCTATAGCGGTGGTCATGTAGCTAACCCCACCTATGAACAGGTATGTGAGAAAAACACCGGTCATGCGGAAGTGGTGCAGGTAGTGTACGACCCTGCAAAGATCAGTTTTGATGAATTGCTGGAAGTTTTCTGGCAAACCCACGACCCCACCACGCTGAACAGGCAGGGCAATGATGTGGGTCCGCAGTACAGGAGCGTTGTTTTCTACCACACTGAAGAGCAGCACAAGAAAGCAGAAGCGTATAAGGCTGCGCTCAACAAAAGCGGTGCCTTTAACAACCCCATTATCACCGCCGTAGAGCCTTTTAAAAATTTTTATGTGGCTGAAAATTATCACCAGGATTATTACAACAATAATGGCGCCGCACCGTATTGCTATTATGTAATCAGGCCCAAACTGGAGAAGTTTGAAAAGGTGTTTAAATCTAAATTAAGACATAAATAAACCGTTTTTATTACAGCTGTTTTTTACAGTAAGTGATAATGCCCCAAGGAAGCGCTTTTAAACGAGGCGCTTTTTTTGGCGATTATCCACTCCACGTCAAACGGATTTGCGCACGCAAAATACGCGTATGTAGTCATTTAATGGCAGATTTCAAAACCCTTTAAAAGGGGCAATTATCCTTGCATTTGTTTTTAAAATTCCTTTATTTTCGTGTTTTATTATGAAAAGAATTGAACTGGAAATAGTGGCGTTATCGCATAGCATTACCCAAACTCATTCATATGCTGTGGTGCTGGGAGAAATCAATGGATTGCGCCGATTGCCCATCGTCATCGGTGGCTTTGAAGCACAGGCCATTGCCGTGGCTTTGGAAAAAATGCAGCCCAGCCGGCCGCTTACGCACGAC
>DATJGC010000538.1:0-2278 GCA_035495345.1 Chitinophagaceae bacterium
ATAGGAAAAAAAACGGCCCTGCGGCTGGTATTGCAGTTGCTAAAAACAGCCCCGGAAAAGGTAAACGCCTTCGGCGAAGCCATCATAAAAATGCGCGAGCAGATAAAGTACTGCCAGCGCTGTTTTAATATTGCCGATGCAGATACCTGCGCCATCTGCGCCAATAATATGCGGCAGCAGCAGGTCATTTGCGTGGTGGAAAATATCCGTGACGTGATAGCCATTGAAAGCACCCAGCAGTTCAATGGTATCTACCATGTGCTTGGCGGTATTATCTCGCCCCTGGATGGCATTGGGCCCGACCAGCTGACCATTGAATCGCTCGTAAACCGGGTACAAAAAGAAAATACGGAAGAACTCATTTTTGCGCTCAACCCCACCATACAGGGCGATACCACCATTTATTACGTGCAAAAAAAGCTGCAGGGGCAGTCGCTCCGCATCACCACCATCTCCCGGGGTATTGCCTTTGGTGGAGAGCTGGAATATGCAGACGAAATGACGCTGGCCCGCAGCCTCCAGAGCCGCCTGCCGGTAGAAAACTACGTTTCGGGCCACTAAAGCATCCAGCCCTTTGTTATTACATTAACTTGCCGTAATTTTGCCCCTCAAATACAGGCCGATTTGTTTATTGTTCAGCCTGTTTAAAAACTGAACTAATAAACGATGATTATTCTGGATAGCCTCTCCAAAATTTCCTCGTTATAGTTTAGTAGGGTTTGTACCAAGCAGCCGCCATCCGCCTTGCCCGGGGTAGCCGTTGGTACTATTTTGCAACCGGTGGCCGCAGCCAATGCGGGCTGCCATAAAACTTCAGGCTATGACAAACAGTAGCAACATTAAGCGTGAACTGGAAAAGCGTATTCTCATCATTGATGGTGCCATGGGTACCATGATACAGCGGCATAAACTGGAAGAGAAAGACTACCGCGGTGAGCGATTTAAAGACTGGCATACAGACGTAAAAGGAAACAATGACCTGCTGAGTATTACGCAGCCTGACATTATCATTGGCATTCATAAACAGTACCTGGAAGCCGGCGCAGACATCATTGAAACCAATACTTTCAGCAGTACGGTCATTGCACAGGCAGACTATGATATGCAAAGCATTGCCCGTGAACTGAATGTGGCCAGCGCGCGCTGTGCCCGCACCGCCGCCGATGAATATACCGCGCGCAACCCTGCCAAACCACGTTTTGTGGCGGGCGCTATCGGTCCGCTCAACAAGACATTATCGCTTTCACCAGATGTAAACAACCCGGGTTACCGCGCCGTTACTTTTGATGAGGTGGTGGCTGCCTACCTGGAGCAAATCAGCGGCCTGGTAGAAGGTGGGGTGGATCTGCTGCTGATTGAAACCATCTTTGATACCCTTAATGCAAAGGCGGCTATTTTTGCGGCCAAGAAATTTTTCCGCGAGAGCCAGTTGCCTGAATTGCCCATTATGATTTCAGGCACTATTACCGATGCCAGCGGCAGAACACTGAGCGGTCAAACCCTGGAAGCGTTTTATGTTTCTGTAATGCATGCCAAGCCACTGAGCATAGGATTAAACTGCGCACTGGGCGCCCAGGAAATGCGCCCGCATATTGAAGAACTCAGCCAGATAGCTGGTTGCTATACATCTGCTTACCCCAATGCCGGTTTGCCGAATGCCTTTGGAGAGTACGATGAGCAGCCGCATGAAACAGCCCATATCATTGAAGAATGGGCCGCCAACGGCTGGTTAAACATTGTAGGTGGCTGTTGCGGTACCACCCCGGATCATATAAAACATATAGCAGAAGAAGTGGCCAGGTTTGCACCGCGTACTTTACCGGTGTACGAGGCCGCCTTGTAATGCATTGATATCATTGAACTACCTGTAATAAGCAAATGCAGGGTGAGAAGAACAGGCAATAACAAACAAACAAAATAAAAATAAGTGCACCGACCTAACAGCAAGGGGTAACCGAAAACGAACTGCAAAGGCTTTCGTTTAAACTTGTTAATACGGGCGGCAAAAGAGCATAACTATGGCAGCTACAACTATTAAACCCTACCTGCGCTTAAGCGGACTGGAACCATTGATCATTCGCCCCGAAACCAATTTTGTAAACGTGGGCGAGCGTACAAATGTTACCGGTTCAAAAAAGTTTGCACGCCTCATCAAAGAAAATAAATACGAGGAAGCCTTAAGCGTTGCCCGCCAGCAGGTAGAAAATGGCGCCCAGATACTGGATGTAAACATGGATGATGCCATGCTGGATGGGGTAGAGGCCATGACCACCTTTAT
>DATJGC010000539.1:0-11060 GCA_035495345.1 Chitinophagaceae bacterium
TTTGTGTATGAAGAAAACATCAATGCCTTCTATGTAAGCATCAACAAAAAATGGAAGAAGTGGAGCACACAGGCCGGTCTTCGCCTGGAGAACACCACCTCAAAAGGTAACCAGGTATTAAATGACTCTTCCTTTACCCGCAAGTATACCAGCCTGTTTCCTACTTTTTACCTGAACTATGATGTAAATAAGAGTCATACCCTGACACTGTCTTACGGCAGAAGGATTGAGCGCCCCAATTACCAGGATCTGAATCCGTTTTTGTGGTTCCTTGATTCACTCACTTTCCGCCAGGGTAATCCCTACCTCTTGCCACAAAATTCTAACAATATATAATAGAGGCATTCTTACAAAGGCGGTTTAACCACCACGCTGAGTTATGCTATAACAGATGATGTAATATCACAGATCTTAAAGCAGAATACGGAGAAGAGGGTTACGTATCTTACTACAGACAATGTAGCCAAATTCAGGAATTTCGGCCTGTCAGTAAACGCGCCCATAAAGCCCGCGAAGTGGTGGAATATAAACGCGTTTGCCAATGTATTTAATAATAAGTACACCGGTTTTTATTATAACTCGTATACCGGCAAGAATGACCCGCTGGATATCAGCTATACCTCTTTCATGATTAACCTTTCTAACACGTTTACGTTTAAGAAGGGATGGAGTGCAGAGCTGAGTGGTTTTTATCGCGGAAAGGGTATCGACCAGTTGAGCATCAGTGACCCGATGTATTTCATGAGCCTGGGCGGACAAAAAACCGTGCTGAAAGGAAAGGGTACCGTGCGGCTGAACATCAGGGATCCTTTTCACTGGCAGGTATACCGCGGCAGAACCACTTATAGTGATATCGACTTAAAGATCTATAACAAATGGGATAACCGCAGTGCTACCATTACCTTCAGTTATCGCTTTGGAAAGTCAGGTGTACCCCAGGCCAGAAGAAGAAAGAGCGGTGCGGATGAAGAACAAAGCAGGGCCGGCAGCCAGCAGAACTAATACCCGGCATGAAACGTTAGGGTATGTAGCAAAGGCAAACACTAATTGATGCACTATAACAAAGGGAAGACGACAGCGTCTTCCTTTTTTGTTGCTGCGCATCTTGGAACTTCCACTAAATCTCTTTTCCTGTTTTTCACGCTTCCCCGTAATTTTGAAGCGGGCCTTCCGCGGGCGGCGGGCCCGTAACATTTAATACAGTACATATGCCTTCAGTTGATATTTTAAGCAAAGTAGATGGCCAGGCGCTGGACAATGCCGTGAACGTGGTTAAAAAAGAAATTGTAAACCGGTTTGATTTTAAGGATGCCCACGTGGTCATAGACCTGAACAAAAAGGAATTTAAGCTGAATATTGAAACGGATGACGATATGAAGATGCGGCAATTGCTGGATGTATTGATCAGCAGGGCCCACAAACAAAACATATCACCGGAAGCATTCGACATGTCTAAGGATTCTTATCCCAGCGGAAAGACCGTAAAGAAAGAAGTATTGGTAAGAAACGGCCTTAAACAGGAAGATGCCAAGAAGATAGTAAAGCTCATTAAAGACAGCGGACTGAAGGTGCAGGCGCAGATAATGGATGATATGGTAAGGGTATCGGGCAAAAAAATTGATGATTTACAGGCGGTTATGCAATTATGCCGCACGGCCGACCTGGGCATTCCGCTGCAGTTTGATAATATGCGCAGCTAAGTAGCGTAGCGAAAAAACAGTTTGGCAATTAAGCGATTAGGTGTTATTTTTGCGGCCTTGTAAACAAAAAATACGGCAAAATCCGTATTTCCTTAAAACAGAAAGTATGAAAAAAGGTCTCCACCCGGAAAATTACCGGTTCGTTGTTTTCAAAGATATGAGTAACGGGCATTCATTTTTGAGTCGCTCTACGGCCGCTACTAAAGAAACCGTGAAATGGGAAGATGGCAATGAATATCCACTTATTAAGTTGGAAATTTCAAGTATGTCTCACCCCTTCTTTACCGGCCAGAAAATGCTGGTGGATACGGCGGGTCGTATCGACAAGTTCAAGAAAAAATACGCTAAGAAAGCATAATTGTTGTACCGCTTTGCAGCGGGGGCCGTTATTGCCAGAGTATATTCATCCCTTTGTAGCGATACAAAGGGATTTTTTTGTGCCCTTCATTGACTGCGCAGGCGCATCGCCGTAAGGCCATTAACCTATTTATTGTATTTTTAAGCATGATTCAATTAGTGCTGGACGATACCCATACCCGCCATCAACTTTTTCCGTTTACACATACACGCGCCTCTGCTGATATAAGAATAGGGATCTTAACCATACGCCAAAAATGGGAGAAGCTCCTGGGTAGTAAGGTAACCGTTAATGGAGATGAATACCTGGTGCCACCCCGGCAGGAGGAGCAGCCCGTAGTGTTTGCCGGCAATATTGTGCCCAGCAGGGCCTTTGTGCAGGACCTGTTAAATGGCCACTACCCGCAGGAAGCCTTTCTGCAGCAGGCCACCGTTCGCATACTGGAGCATCCATGGCAAATGGTAGAGTATAACGACTGGGCCATCCGTGAAGACTTTGCACTGCTAACAGAAGGCCGTTCGTCTCAACCTATCCCTTCTACGGTCATCTGTAACCACCCGGAGAATGTATTTATTGAAGAAGGTGCGGTATTGCAGTATTGCATCCTGAATGCCAGCAATGGCCCCATCTATATCGGTAAAAACGCGGAGATTATGGAAGGCGTTTCCATCCGCGGTCCCTTTGCCTTGTGTGAAGGCGCAACAGTAAAAATGGGTGCGCGTATTTATGGTGCTACCACGGTTGGACCTTATTGCCTGGTAGGAGGAGAAATAAAGAACGCAGTACTGTTTGGCTATAGCAACAAGGCGCATGATGGTTACCTGGGCGATGCAGTGATAGGAGAGTGGTGCAACCTGGGCGCGGGCAGCAGCAATTCTAATATCAAGAACACGGCAAGCGCCGTTAAAGTCTGGAACGAAGCGACGGGTCGGTATGATACTGCTGGTATCAAATGCGGGTTATTTATGGGCGATTATTCTCGCTGTTCTATCAACACTTCCTTTAATACCGGTACCGTAGTAGGAGTGGCGGCCAATGTATTTGGAGAAGGTTTATTGCCGAAGCACATTCCCAGTTTTAGCTGGGGAGCAAAAAACCCTGAGCGATATAAATTTGATAAAGCGTTGGAAGATATCAGGAACTGGAAAAAATTAAAAAATCAGGTGCTGTCAGAAAAGGAAATTCAACAGCTAGCACATATTTTTGACGCTATTAGTAATTGAGACCCTCTGCCAACGCTTATTCTTTTGTATAAGTTTTAGTTGTTACCGTTGAGGTACAATGGCGCTGTGGTATCCCTTTAAAATAAAAATTAACCGATGAGAAAACAAATTGCCGCGGCCAACTGGAAAATGAATTGTACCTACCAGCAGGCAGAAAAGCTATTGGACGATATTTTAAAACCTGGTATTCAGCTGCAACCGCACCAGCAGGTGCTTTTTGCGGTGCCGTTTCCTTACCTGATAATGGCCAACAGCGAGGTATCTGATGAACGCAATTATGATATTGCTGCGCAAAATTGTTATTCAAAGAAGTCCGGCGCGTATACCGGTGAAGTATCAGCGGAGATACTGGACTCTGTCAAAATAAAATATTGCATTATTGGTCATAGTGAGCGCCGCGAGTATTTCAATGAAACCAACCAGTTGCTGGCAGAAAAGCTGAATATATTGTTGGAATACGGTATCACTCCTTTGTTTTGCTGTGGTGAGCCGCTCAGCGTGCGCGAAGCGGGTACGCAGAACAGTTATGTGGAGACACAACTGCGCGAGTCGCTCTTTCATTTGTCTGAAGCACAAATCTCGCAGATCATTATTGCCTATGAACCCATCTGGGCCATTGGCACGGGTAAAACCGCCAGCACGGCCCAGGCCCAGGAAATGCATGCTTACCTGCGCAGCGTATTGGCAAAGCAATATGGCAAATCTGTAGCCAACGATATTTCTATTTTGTATGGTGGCAGCGTAAAGGCCGCCAATGCGCGCGAAATTTTTGCCGCAGAGGATGTTGACGGCGGACTGGTAGGCGGTGCCTCGTTAAACGCCACTGAATTTATTGCAATTATTGAAGCGTTGAAGTAATGGGAAGCCTATGAGCGCAGCAAACCATGAAGCTAAATAAAAATATTCTTGGCAGCCTGATTTGGCGCGGCGCATATTTTGCTACCGTTTTTGTGCTCAATATTGTTATAGCGCGTTACTTTAAGGCAGCGGGCAGTGGCTGGATTTATTACGTTACCAGTTATTTTTCTTTCATCATTTTACTGGTCAGTTTCTGCCTTGAGTCGGGCATGACGTTCTTTGCCGCCAGCAATACCATCGGCAGGGGGCGTTTATCGCTCTTCGCGTTTAGCTGGAGCATAGTCGTTTCCTTACTGGTAGCAACTGTGCTGTTGCTTTTCTCTACTGAACGAGGCAGTATGATCAGCAAAAACGAGTTTGCTGTTTTGGCGGGCATGTATACCTGCGGTGTCTTGTTGACTACTTATTACAGTTCACTTTTCTATGCAAGTCAGGATTTTGAGCTGCCCAATCTGCTTTTAACCGGTGTTAACCTGGTTTTATTATTGGTGGCTGGTCTCATTATATGGCTAGACCATGGCGGTGAAGCGCAACGGCATTTTCTGCAGCTGTATTTTTTTAGTTTCCTGCTG
Source organism: Chitinophagaceae bacterium (assembly GCA_035495345.1). Classification (GTDB taxonomy): domain Bacteria; phylum Bacteroidota; class Bacteroidia; order Chitinophagales; family Chitinophagaceae; genus JACMLD01. The sequence goes on from DATJGC010000539.1 coordinate 4,712, forward strand.
CAGGGATTGCTACTGGCGGTGGTCTATATTGTAAGGAACAAACTGTTTGGTATTGGCGGGTTTCTTACCGGTCATGAATTGCAAATGTTACTCAGGTATTCGTTGTTTGCATTCTTCTCCAATATTGTCTTCTTTCTTTTGTACAGGGTAGACTACTGGTTTGTAAAAAACTACTGCACAGTATGCCAGCCAGCTGATTTGGGGGCTTATATACAGGCATCCAAACTTGGACAGTTGTTTCTTGTACTCCCGGCCATGATAGCAAATGTCTTGTTTCCGGCAACCGCTGGTGGATCACGCTCAGTGGTAAACAGTTTACTTCCGGTATTGTGCAGGGTATTTCTTTGTGTGTATATAATCATCCTGCTGCCAATTATTGCCATTGGTGGTTGGTTATTTCCGTTTGTATTTGGCGACAGCTTCAATGGCATGTACCTGCCATTTGTTTTGCTGATACCAGGTGTGCTTTCACTTTCCTGCCTGGCATTTGTAAGTGCCTACTTTGCAGGAAAAGATAAAGTACGCGTAAACTTAGTGGGCTCATTGCTGGCGCTGATAGTTGTATTGGGCGGCGATATTTTATTTATACCGCGGTACGGAATACAGGGTGCGGCCGCTGTTAGCAGCCTTGCCTACATAACCTGTTACCTGTACAGTCTTTTTCGTTTTAAGGCCGATTATGGAAAGGGCCTTCGCCATTTCTTTGTTCCACAGCGCAATGATTTTGTAACGGTTTACAATTACCTGGTGCAGCGGTTTAAACCGGCTTAGTGTGAAGTAGAGCGCTATAGCATGATGCAGTGATAATCTTCGATGCCTGTTTTATTTATGACGATGAAAAACATTCTCTGGCTCCCTAGTTGGTATCCTTCCAGGCTGGATCGCTTCACAGGTGATTTTGTGCAGCGTCATGCACAGGCACTCGCCCTGTATCAATCACTGGTAGTACTATACCTGGTAAAAGACGCGCATGGATTGGTTACAAATGATGTCAGCACTGAGATTACTGATACCAACGGACTCAAAGAGATCATTGTTTATTATAAACCGCGGCAAACAGGCTTCAAACCAATAGATAAAATACTTTCTATAAAAAAATACCTTTCCGTTTATAAGACAAAATTAAAGCAGCTCATTGCAGAAACCGGTGCTCCGGCGTACATCCACGTACATGTGCCCATGAAAGCGGGTGTGCTAGCGCTTTGGTGCAAAAGAAAATATGGTATACCATTTATTGTTACTGAACATTGGTGTGCATACAACCTGTTAAACCCCGACAACTTTTTTAAAAAGGGACTGCTTTTCCGAAGGCTTAGTAAAAAAGTATTTGAGTCTGCGGCAATGGTCACCACTGTGTGTGAATCTAACAGGAAAGAATTGCTTTCATTGTTTAGCATTCGGCAATCAATGGTCATTAATAATGTAATAAACGAGCAATTGTTTTACCCGCAGGCGTCAAAGGGTAATCCGTGCTTCACTTTTGTGCATGTTTCCACCCTGCATCCCCAAAAAAATATTGGCGGCCTGTTAAATGGTTTGCATTTATTGAAAGCAGTACGAGCAGACTGGCGATGCATTATTGTAGGGCCTTACCAACCTTATATGCAACAACTGGCAGGGGAACTAGGATTGGACAACCAGGTTATATGGACAGGTGAATTACCTTATGAGCAGGTAGCTACCGTTGTAAGAGGCGCCGATTGTCTGGTAATGTTCAGCAAGTATGAAAATTCACCCTGTACTATCATTGAGGCGCTGGCTGCCGGGCTGCCAGTAGTAAGTAGCAATGTGGGCGGAATTCCGGAATTGATTGATGAGGCAAACGGGTTGTTGGTAAATTCCGGAGATGTAATGTCCCTTGCGAGAGCCATGGGTGACATGATGCAGTTAACCAATCAATATGATAATGATGCTATTGCCAGGGCTGCTGCTGCAAGGTTTAGTTATAAAACGATTGGCGCTAAATTGAGTGCTTTGTATGTTTAAGCAGCAGAAGCTTTATAGCATAATTTTTTCATCATCAGCGAAAAGCGCCCATCAACTTTTCAACTTCTCCACCAGGTTAATGTATTCCTGCATGGCGGCTTCCTTTGTCTTTCCTTTCATAGAAGACCAGGCTTCATACTTTGCCTTGGCAACAAAATCAAACATGGCAGGGGCCTCGCCATTGGCATCGCCTTCAGTAGCCTGTTTATAAAATGAATACAACTGGAGTAGGGTATCATTACTGGGACGGTCAGGGAGGTCTTTGCTGTCTGCAACGGCCTTGATAAACAGGGCATTCAAATCCATGTACACTTATTTGATGCGAATGTAAGAATTTGTTACCAGTTTGCCGGTTGGCGGCATAAATAAAGGCCCACCTTAGAAAGGGTAGGCCTTGTGTGTGTGAAAAATCCCACTATACACCAACCGTCTTTATTAATTCGGCATCAATACCGTGTCAATTACATGGATAACGCCATTGCTCTGCTGCACATTTGCAATGGTTACTGTTGACATACCACCTTTCTCATCTGTCAGCATCACTTTATTACCCTTCATGGTAGCAGTAAGCGTACCGCCACTTACGGTCTTCAGCTGCGCTTTTCCTCCGCCGGCCTTGATGGCTGCAGCAATAGCCGCTGCATCAAACTTGCCTGCTACCACATGGTAGGTAAGAATCTTGGTGAGTGTCTCTTTGTTTTCTGGTTTTACCAGGCTTTCCACGGTGCCTTTTGGTAATTTGTCGAATGCTGCATTCGTAGGCGCAAACACGGTGAACGGACCGGCACCCTGCAAAGTTTCTACCAGGCCGGCTGCTTTTACGGCTGCTACCAGGGTGGTGTGATCCTTTGAGTTTACTGCATTCTCAATAATGTTCTTGGAGGGATACATGGCGGCACCGCCTACCATTACTGTTTTTTCTTTGGCCATATCCTGTGCGCTGGCGCTGTTAAAGCATAAAGCTGCTGCTACAAATAGTCCTGCAATTTTTACGATTCTCATATTTCTATTTTTTTTTAAAATGGTTGAACTTTTTGCTGTGTAAGGGCCAGGATTGTTTGACGAATACATGCATCATCTGCAACAGATACGGTAGCGCTTGCAACTCAGATTTAGAAGAACCGGATTTTTCTGCATGTTTTTTTTTCGGGCCCTGCTTCAACTGTTCTTTCCGCTGATGGCCGTTGCAACATGCGCCGATGTTTAAAATCATGTATTTTTATTGCCCAAAACATTTATCAAAACATTTATTATGGCCCACTGGCTGGTAAAATCTGAACCTGGCGTCTATAGCTGGGAGCAATTGGTGAAAGACAAGCAAACCGTTTGGAGCGGCGTTAGAAATTATGCCGCCAGGTTACATTTACGCGCCATGAAAAAAGGCGATGAGGTGCTTTTTTACCATAGCAATGAAGGACTGGATATTGTGGGCATTGCAAAGGTGGTAAAAGAGGCTTACCCAGACCCCACCGCAGAGGGTGATACCTGGTCGGCCGTAGACATTAAAGCCTTTAAAAAACTGAAGCAGCCTGTTACACGCGATGCTATCAAAGCAGACAAACGGCTGGCCAATATGGCGCTGGTAAGACTGGGCCGGCTCAGCGTGCAACCTGTTACCGAGGAAGAATGGAAAATCATTCTGCAAATGGCAGGTGAGCAATAACCCATTAAAAGCTACTACATGAGAACGCTAGCGCTTGCCTGCTTGTTTTTATTGCTGAGTGCAGTTGCCCTTCATGCCCAGGTAGACAGCCTGCTGGTAGACCCGGCGGCTACGGATGCCCGCATCTCACGCGTATGGGGCAATCATGTGGCGTATATTGACAAGCGCGCAAAGCCGCTCAATAAATTATTATTGATGATAGTGGGTACGGGCACGGCCGCCAATCATAATATACCTTTTTTCAATTTTGCCGCGGCTTCCGGCTATCATGTAATCAGCATCGATTATAAAAACACGGTTATCACCACAGCCTGCAGCAATAGCGAAGACAGCAGCTGTTTTGATGCCTTCCGGCAGGAAATAGTTTTTGGAGCGCCCGTGAGCCCCCTCGTAGATGTAGACAGCGCCAATAGCATCTATCACCGCGTTTATGCATTGCTGTTATACCTCGGCAAAAAATACCCGCAGCAGGGCTGGCAACAATACCTTACAGGCGGAAAGATACAGTGGGAGAAAATGATTGTTGCAGGCCACTCACAGGGGGCCGGACATGCCGCCTGCCTGGCCAAGAAGTTCCCGGTGTACAGGGTGCTGATCTTTGCCGGTCCGCAAGATTTTTTGGTAAAATACAATGCGCCGGCGGGCTGGCTTTCTGCCCCCGGCAATACGCCGGCACAACGTTATTATGCATTTCTGCATTTGCAGGATCCATACGACTTTAACAGGCAGCGCGCCGATTGTCTTCCACTAATGCCGAAGGGAACCGATAGCAGCCTGGTGCAGCCGAACAGCCCGGTTACAGGTAAGCCTCGTATGCTGGTTACCAATATTGCCAGCAGCAACCCGCATGAAGCAATGATGCAGCCTGCCTTCTCGCCCGCCTGGGCATACCTGCTTTCTACAATGCTGTAAAATGCCGACCATTTAACAAAGCACTATGGGTTACTTTTTTGCTGTCTAACGAATAAACAATCGTTCAGCAATATGATGCATCATCACGTGCTACAGAACACCGCTGCTGCAGCCGCCTATGCCCTGTAGTGTGATGCCCGGCTTTAATTTAAATAGAAATGCCAATATGGATTATTGACATTTTTCTCTCGTATCATTTTAAAAAAACTCTTTTATGGCTTTTGTATATAAAATTTCAGCAGCGCTGCTGCTGTGCAGCCTTATGGCCTGTCAGCAAGCGGTTAAGGAAAACAAATCAATAGAAATTGCATCGGTTAACAGCGATGCAAACCTGGAAAGGCAAATGCAAACAGTTGCTGCAGACAGCAGCCTGCAAGTGCCAGGCGGTGTAAAAAATGTTGTCTCCAGTGGTAACAATACCGTGCATGTTGATTGGGATAAGAAGATCGTAAAGACAGGCCAGCTAAAGCTGGAAGTAAAGGATTGCCGCGGCTTCAATGTATTATTACATGAAAAGGTGCGGAACCTGGGGGGATATATTGCGCAGGAACAGCAGCAAGAAAACGGCGATCGGATAGAAAATAGGGTAAGCATAAAAGTACCCGTTGACCAGTTTGATGCGGCCGTAGAAATGATAATTGCCGGCAGCGATAGCTTATTGGAAAAAACTGTTGATGCCCAAGACATGACCGCACAAATGGTTGATATTTCATCAAGGATGGAGGCAAAAAAAAGGGTGCGGGAACGTTATATGGATATGCTGAAACAGGCAAAGAACATAGAGGAAATTTTGCATGTACAACATGAAATTGATGATATGCAGGAAACCATTGAAGCGGCCAGCGGGAGGCTGCAATACCTTGGTCATGCAGCAGCTTTCAGCACACTAACGATTACTTTCTACCAAATGGCACCGCCCACTCCAAATACAACAGAACCAAGCTATGGTAGAAGGTTGCTCGATTCTTTTACGCTGGGCTTACATTGGATCAGTGAGCTGCTGGTGGCATTGATGAGCATTTGGCCGCTGTACATCGTAATAACTACCATCTGGATAGTAGCGCGCAAAAGAGGACGGTTGAATAAAAAAATAGCCCGCGGCTGAGCGCAGCTTACTACATTTGGTGCTTCTTGTAGTGGTAAGCAATGAAACAACAAACAATGGCGAAGAAAAAATTAGTGGTGTTAACCGGGGCGGGCATCAGTGCCGAAAGCGGTCTGCGTACTTTTCGTGATAGCGACGGACTTTGGGAGGGATACAATATTGAAGATGTTGCCACGCCTCGCGCATGGAAGAAAGATCCGCAACTGGTGCTTGATTTTTACAACCAGCGGCGCAGGAATGTGCTGGAAGCTGAACCCAATGCGGCCCACAGCGGCCTGGCCAATTTGCAGCATGATTTTGATGTCTATATCATTACGCAGAACATAGATGATTTGCATGAACGCGGCGGATCTTCCAATGTATTGCACCTGCATGGAGAGATTACAAAGATGCGCAGTGAGCGCGATGCCTCTTTGCTGGCAGATATACGAGATGATATTCGCCTGGGCGATACGGCAGCAGATGGTGCGCAATGGCGGCCGCATATTGTTTGGTTTGAAGAACCGGTGCCCATGATAGAAGTGGCGATACCCCTGGTAATGGCCGCGGATATTTTTGTGGTAATTGGCACTTCACTGGCAGTGTATCCTGCTGCCGGGCTCTTACATTATGCCCCACCCATGATACCAAAATTTATTATTGATAAAAATATACCCGCCACTACCGGCACCCGCAACCTTACA
>DATJGC010000540.1:0-4350 GCA_035495345.1 Chitinophagaceae bacterium
CCATCGCATTACGCTGCAACTGCAAAACCAACAGTACCAACTGAAAACGCAATACCCGCAAACCATACTGGCTGCTGCAAGGGCAGCAGGTATTGCATTACCCTATAGTTGCGAGGCGGGGCGTTGCGGCAGTTGTGTGGCAACCTGCACCAGTGGCAAGGTTTGGATGCGTTACAATGAAGTATTGATGGATGATGAAATTGCGAAGGGCCGAATACTCACTTGTGTTGGTTACCCGGTGGGTGGTGATATCAGTATCAGGATCGACTAACGTATTTTTACGATAGAAGTATTTTTACTCGATACAATATTGCTGTTCGCTTTGTTCAATAGAGTTAATAACATTTGTTGATTAATTACCGACGAATGGCATTGTGTTTCCAATGAAATCAGTATTTCCATTTATGTTCACTGCTAACCTCACTATTATTGGCGTTGGAAATTAAAATCAAATTAAGAAAATTGATTTTCATCAAACTTTAATTATTAACAATTCAAATTTTTGGTATACTATTGGCATTGTGCGTGCAACGGAATTCTTATTGGTAAACTGTTGCTGCTAAATTTGACAGTTCCTCAACAAGTATTCTCCTTCCTTATCAGTTTAGATTAATTGCCAGTATCGTGAGATAGTAACAATCTACGGTAACGTCCAAGTTTTGCCTGGTCGTATATCATGATTTTTACTGTCATGGGGCCTTATTGTATCCTGTAAAAACCACTTATTCATATTATGAGAACTACTGTTAGAGCCATTGTAACTGCTACTATGCTGCTCGCACTGTCATTGTCTGCTTTCTCACAGCAGGTGGCCAAAACCATCCCGAATTCCACATCGCCCGATGGTCTGATTGGCTTTCTAGAGTTTAAACCAAAGGATTACGGAAGCCAGAAGCATCCGCTGATCATCTTCCTTCACGGCATTGGTGAACGCGGTAACGGTACCAGCCAGATAAACGTGGTGGCCAATAACGCCATTCCGTATTATTGTGCAAGGGGTGCCAGTATGCGGTTTACGGTAGCAGGGCAAACATCTTCGTTTGTTGTGTTGTCTCCGCAGTTAAGTTCTCAGTATGGCTACTGGCCTACTTTTTATGTAAGGGAAATGATTAAGTATGCAAAGGCTAATCTACAGATAGATCCCAACAGGATATATATTACAGGTCTCAGTCTTGGCGGTGGCGGCACATGGCGTATGATCACCGACGCAGAAAACTTTGACTATAGTTTTGATGCAGGTATTGCAGCCGCTGCGCCCGTTTGCGGAACGCAGGAAGAATGGGACGGAAATTTCTGCTCCACCATTGGCGCTAATCATCTTCCGGTATGGGCTTTCCATAGCATGGACGATGGTACCGTAGGTGTAGGTGCAACGCAACATGCCCAGATACTGGCCAACAATTGTAATCTTTCACCCGCCGCCAAATTCACTTACTACCAGAACGGTGGTCATAGCGGTGCCTGGGTAAATGCCTATGATACCGGCCATATCACTACTACGGTAAGCGGTGGCGGCAGTTTTACTGCTAACCCCAATTTGTACGAATGGTTTTTGAGCAATACAAGAAACGTTGCGCAGACCCCCGTTTATACAGCACCGGTAGCCAATGCCGGTGGTGCGCAGACCATTACACTGCCCACCAGTGCTGTTACGCTGTCTGGTGCAGGCACTGGTACCAACGGTGCCACCATTAGTGCCTATGCATGGACAAAAACCAGCGGCCCGGCCGGTGGCAATATCAATTCACCATCATCCGCCAGCACGGGTATCAGCGGTCTTACACAAGGCAATTATGTATACACGCTAACCGTAACGGATAACCATAATCTTACCAGCAGCGCTTCTGTAAACGTAACGGTAAATGCAGCGCCTGCTCCTGCTCCTGCTCCGGCGCCCGCGCCTTCAGCACCAGCTGCCAACCAGTTGCCAATAGCAAATGCCGGTGGAGATATTACCATTACACTGCCTACCAACAGTGTAACACTGGATGCAAGTGCCTCAAGAGATAATGATGGCAGCATCGTTGAATACTACTGGTCAAAATCAGGCGGTCCGTCTTCTACTTTCAGCAGCAACTTTGGTTCTTCTGTAAAACTTAATAACCTGGTACAGGGGGTTTACTGGATAACGCTGCAGGTGAAAGACAATGCAGGCGGTATGGCATGGGCAGGTAAAACAATTACCGTAAATGCGGCACCTGCTACTTCAGGAACGCCCAGTGCACCTGCTGCCGGTCAGCCCATTGGTTATGTAAAACTTTCAGTAGGTCCTTCACAGGCTTGTGATGATGCATCTACTTCCAATCGGATAGCATTGTACGGTAATAATATTGCCAATGGAAGTATCCTGTATACAGACGCTGCAAAAACGCAGGCATTCAATGGCGGTTGGAACTGGTACTCGTTTACGCCTACCCTGGGCGGCGCCGTAACCCAGGCCTTCGCTATCTATCCCAATGGCTCGGTAAACCTGCTCACCAGCTGCGCTGTAACTGCGCCGATAGCCACGCAACCGGCACCTGCGGTTACCAACCTGCTCGGTTATATTAAAATGACCACCGGTCCGGGCCAGGCATGTGATGATGTATCTTCTGCAGGCAGGATTGCTGTTTACGGAAGCGGCATTGCCAACGACCGTATACTGTACACAGATGCAGCATTAACCCAGGCATTCAATGGTGGATGGAACTGGTATTCCTTTACACCTACATTGGGCGGTGCAGTAAAACAATGCTTTGCTATCTACCCCAGTGGCGGTATCCTGTTGCTGACTACCTGCAATAACAACGCAAGGGTTGCAGATGGCAGCAATGAAATGTCTGTGGAGGAAAAGATTGCCACCCTGCAACGTCTTAAAAATGCGGCAATGGCATCATCCACTACCATCACTTCACCAGGTGCAGTAGCAGGCAAGAAACTGTCTATCTATCCAAACCCCGTAGCTGTATCAGCCACCATAGAACTGTACAGCACTGAAGCGGGCAACAAAACCATCAATATCTACAATGCAAATGGTGCATTGGCCGCTACTTACCGCTGGACTACCGTAACTGGTAAGAACCGGTTCTCACTCAGCAATATTTCCGGACTTACCAATGGATTGTACATTGTTGAAGTAAGAGATGGTAAAGGCAAATCAGAAGGAACCATTAAATTTCTTAAAGTAAAATAATCATCGCCGGTTTGCCGGTTCATACAACGGGGCGTTTGCAGCATGCTGTAAACGCCCCGTTTTTTTTGTGCCTAATCAGTATAGCCGGTAACGCAGTCTTCACCAACAAACAACAACGGTATTTTTTTTGGGCCAGACAACCTGCGCAGCAGTGGCTGCGTACTACTCACAAATGGCCGTTACAGCCGGCAGCCTGTATGAGAAGAAAGAAACTACCGATCGTCATTGTTGTTGTTGTGTTACTGCTGCTAACGGCAGGTATCATCGGTTACCGGATGTACAATAAGCCGCATGCTTCTGCTGACACGGCAGCGGCCTTGGAAGTCACTGCTACCGCGCTGGCGGCGGCTTTTGAAAACAACGAGGCAAGGGCCAACCAGCAATACCTGGGCAAGGCATTACAGGTGAGCGGCACCGTTAGTGATCTTACGCAAAACCAGCAGCAGCAACAGGTGCTTGTGCTCAACGGCGCTGCCATGAGTGCTGTGCAGTGCACGCTCATGGAAAGCGTACAGGGAATAAAAAAAGGCGATAGTATAACCATCAGGGGTTTTTGCAATGGCTTCTTAACAGATGTCATTATAGATCGTTGTGTGCTGCGCCGGTGATGCCGCCATTTATGCATACAGCATACACCCGGCCAGCAGGCTGCCAGACAGCCGTTTATCAAACCAAATAATGCTTACTCATGAAAAAAATGATCGTCATTTTTGTGGCCCTGTTATGCAGTGCTGCCGCCCGCACACAGGATTTGTTTATCACACGCCACGGGCAGGTTTCGTTTTTCTCGCGCACGCCCATGGAGAATATTGATGCGCTTAACAACGAGGTCTCCAGCGTATTTAATAGCAAGACGGGTGAACTGGCCTTTGTACTACTGGTAAAAGGCTTTCATTTTGAAAGGGCATTGATGGAGGAGCATTTCAATGAAAATTATATGGAGTCTGATAAAATACCAAAGGCCAGCTTCAAGGGAAAGATCAATAACCTGCCGGCGGTTGACCTCAGCAAAGACGGCAATTACCCCGTAACAGCCGAAGGCGAGTTAACTATTCATGGTGTTACCAAACAGGTGCGTGTTGCCGGAAACCTGCTGGTAAAAGCGGGCCTACCGCAATTGCAGGCAAAATTTATGGTGGCCCCCAAAGATTACAATATCAAAATTCCTTCCCTGGTGG
>DATJGC010000541.1:0-5135 GCA_035495345.1 Chitinophagaceae bacterium
AAAGATGAAAGAACAATACGCTGAGTGCTACCGCTGCCAGTATCAGCGCATAGATCCACCAGGATTCTTTTTCTACATATACTTCATCATGCAGTATCTCGGCCATTTCATAGTTCGTCTTTTCTTTATCGCCCACCAGTATGGAATGGCGCGCATCTGCACGGATAATGCGTTCTGCTTTTACAGGCGGATAAAAATCATAGGCAGGCGCTGTGGGTTCAAAGACTACTTCACCGCCAAAATCTTTTCTGAAAACGCCCACCCCTTCCCAAACCGCCTCTTCTTCCGTTCTAATCTTGTTGCGCAGGTTCAAAGAAAAATCATTGTACCAGCGGATGGCTTCAAAATCCGGTATATTTTTTTTGACAGAGAGATAGGTGAAAAATTCACGATCCGGAGAATCGAAGTATTTATCAAAGCGGAACTTTATCTGTACCGGCAGCAATTGCTTATTGGCAAAATCTGCTACCGCCGGAATGGTTTCTGCTACCAGTGAACCAAGGCCGGGTATGCTGATGCTTTTATGCTGAAAAAGGTATCTATTTAATACTTCATACATAGCTGAACAGATTGCTGCCTGCAAAGAAAACGATTTGCGGCAGGGCCGGCAAAAATATGATTTAAACGCATAATCCTCTGCGGCCCCGGGTATGCTCAAATTCTCCACATACGCAGCGCGCCTCCCGGGTGCACATGAAAAGCATTTATATTTGCCCCCCATGGCAAAAGAAAGCGCCGATACTCCATTGATGCAGCAGCACCGGGCCATCAAACAGAAATACCCGGATGCAATTTTACTGTTCAGGGTGGGCGATTTTTATGAAACCTTTGGAGAAGATGCCATCATTGCCTCGCAGGTACTGGGCATTACGCTTACAAAGAGAAACAACGGCGCCCCCGCCTCTTCTGAACTGGCAGGCTTTCCGCACCATTCACTGGATACCTACCTGCATAAATTAGTAAAGGCCGGCTACCGCGTGGCCATCTGTGATCAGCTGGAAGACCCTAAACTGGCAAAAGGCATTGTAAAACGAGGCGTTACCGAGTTGGTGACACCGGGTATTGCCACCAACGACAAATTACTGGAGCACAACAGCAATAATTTTCTTGCGGCCATTCATTTTAAAGACGATACCCACGGCATTGCCTTTCTTGATATTTCTACCGGTGAGTTTTTTATTGCAGAAGGCAACCAGGAGTACATTGATAAACTGCTGCAGACCTTTAAACCCGCAGAAGTAATTTTTCAGCGCAGCTTTCAAAAACATTTCAAAGAGCTGTATGGCAGCAAGTTCTATACCTATACGCTGGAGAGCTGGATCTTTGATACACAATACGCCAATGAAAGCCTGCTGAAACAATTTCAGACCCATTCTCTGAAAGGTTTTGGAATAGAAGACATGCACCAGGGTATTGTAGCCGCCGGCGCCGTCTTGCATTACCTGAAAGATACAGAACACCCCCACCTGCAGCATATCACTTCCCTGCAACGCATAGAACGCGAAGACTATCTCTGGATGGACCGCTTCACCATCCGCAACCTGGAACTCACGGGCAGCAGCACAGACAATGGCAATAATTTGCATAAGGTACTGGACAACACGGTTTCGCCCATGGGCGCCCGCCTGCTGAAAAGATGGATAGTACTACCGTTAAAGGATATGCGTAAAATAAATGAGCGACTAGACCTGGTAACCTGGTTTATAAAAGAGGTAGACCTGCGCTCAAAGATGGTACAGCATATTAAACAAAGTGGTGATACCGAGCGACTGGCCAGTAAGATACCGCTCAAGAAAATAAACCCCCGCGAGATTGTACAGGTGGCCCGTGGCCTGCAACATGCAGATGCCATAAAACAGGCAGCGCAGGCGGCAGACAATGACTACCTGCAACGCCTCGCTGATGCTATTAACCCCTGCCATTATATTGTAGAGAAGATACACAAGGTGATTAACGACAATCCGCCGGCCACCGCTGCCAAGGGCGGTGTAATAAAGGAAGGCATACATGAAGAACTGGATACACTGCGGAAAATAGCCATTGGCGGTAAAGAATACCTGGTAGCCTTGCAAACAAGAGAAGCGGAGAAGACGGGCATATCCTCGCTGAAAATTGGTTTCAACAATGTATTTGGCTATTATCTGGAAGTAACCAATGCACACAAATCTAAAGTGCCCGAGAGCTGGCTGCGCAAGCAAACACTAACCAATGCGGAAAGATATATTACACCCGAGCTAAAAGAATACGAGGAGAAAATCACCGGTGCAGAAGATAAGATACTGGCCATTGAGCAGGACCTCTATGAAAAACTTTTGCTGGAACTACAGGATTATATTGCGCCGATGCAGGTAAATGGCAATGTACTTGCCATCATCGACTGCCTTACCTGCTTTGCCCACAATGCACTGCACTATAATTATAAACGCCCCGAGTTGCATGAGGGCCTGGAAACCGATATCCGCGATGGGCGCCACCCCGTGATTGAACAACAACTGGCGGCAGGTGAACCCTATATTGCCAATGATATCTTTCTTGACCCCGCCAGCCAGCAGATCATTATACTTACCGGCCCCAATATGAGCGGTAAGAGTGCCCTGCTAAGACAGGCCGCACTGATTACGCTGATGGCACATATGGGCAGCCTTGTACCCGCCACGGTGGCACGCATTGCGTTAACGGATAAGATATTTACACGCGTGGGCGCTTCAGACAATTTAAGTGGCGGCGAATCTACTTTTATGGTGGAGATGAATGAAACTGCCAGCATCATCAATAATATAACGCCCAGAAGCCTGATAATTCTCGATGAAATAGGCCGCGGCACTTCTACCTATGATGGCATTTCCATTGCCTGGAGCATTGCGGAATACCTGCACCAAAGTGCGCACCAGCCAAAAACATTGTTTGCCACGCATTACCATGAACTGAATGAGCTGGAAAACCGTTTGCCCCGCATCAAGAACTATCATATTACCAACAAAGAAGTGGGTAATAAAATTATTTTCCTGCGCAAACTGGCGCCCGGTGGCAGCAAGCATAGTTTTGGTATACATGTGGCAAGAATGGCAGGCATGCCATCTTCTTTGATACAACGCGCCAATGAAATGCTTAAACACCTGGAAGAAGCCCATGCCGGAACGGCTACCAGCGAGCAAATAAAGAAGATGCCGGCGCAAAAACTGCAACTGTCTATTTTTGATGCCCACTCAGAAACTTTCGAACAAATCAGGAAGATGCTGGATAGCCTGGATATCAACCGGCTAACCCCCGTGGAGGCACTTTTTAAACTCAATGAAATAAAGGGGCTTTTGCAGTAGTAGCTCCTACTGCTTTTATTATACCTGGTAAGCCTGCAATATCAGTAAGCAACAACGCTACTTTTACGCATAACCATCAACGTTAGCAATACCCCTTAGCGTTTTCCTTTTATCAAATCAAGGTATTCTTTTGATAAGCGGTCCATGTTTTTCTTTTTCTCGCTGTCTTTTTTTGACCCAGACCACCAGGCAATGATGATACCGATCAGCGGCGTTAAAAAAATAGCCAGCAGCAGGCTCCTGGTGAAGCCCGCATTCCTGCTGCTGCCAATCAGCGCCACCAACAGTGATAATACAATCCACACAACAATCAGTATCGTCATCTGCGTCCGGTTATTTACTATGCGTTTTTAAATACGCCAGGAAGGGCTCCTCGGCCCAATCTCCATTGTACTTCTGCCCGTTTACAAAAAAAGAGGGTGTGCCATTAACACCGCTTCGTACACCGCTTTCAAAATCATCTTCTACTTTCTGGGCCAGCGCATCGTTTTCCATATCATCCCTGAATTTTGCAGCATCCAGCCGCAGGTGGCTGGCGTAGCGAAGCAGTGATTCATCGTCGAGCCGCTGCTGGTGCTCGAAAAGATAATCATGCATGGGCCAGAATTTTCCCTGCGCGGCAGCTGCTTCTGTGGCAATGGCGGCGCGGGTAGCGTTGGGGTGTATTTCTGCCAGCGGAAAATTGCGAAAAACAAATTTCAGCTGATCACCCAGGGCAGCCTGTATATTTTTTATAATAGGATAGGCACGTCCGCAATGCGGGCATTGGTAATCGCCGTATTCTACCAGTTCTATCGGCGCCTGCGTATTGCCTTCCATATGATCCTTGCTGCTGACTGCGGGTTTTAATGTTGCCATGGCTTTTATTTTTTATCCATTTTTTCTAATGCGTCCAGTATACCGTCTGCGCCGGGGTTCATGCCTACCGGCGATAAATAATTCCAGCGGATGATGCCTTCTTCATCAATCACAAACAATGCGCGTTTGCATTCGCCCAACTGTTCATCATATACATCATAGGCTCTGGCCACTGCGCCCTTTGGTTCAAAATCTGCCAGCAAGGGAAAATGCAGTTTCCTGTCCTGGCTAAACGCCAGGTGACACCATTTACTGTCTACAGAAATGCCAATCACCTCTGCATTTTCCTTATGAAAAATTTTTAGCATCTCGTTGTAAAGTCCCATCTGATCACTGCAGACCGGGCTCCAGTCGGCAGGATAAAAAGCCAGTATTACACGTTTACCTTTGAGCTGACTGAGTTCAATCTTCTGATCGGGCGTAGCCGATAATGAAAAATCCGGTGCTTTTGTGCCTGTTGCTATCATAATAATGGTATTGGTGGTATTCAAATTTACGTATTTATCTGCGCGGTCTCTCAAAAAGCGCCGCGGCAACCGGGGCGGGGCACTGGTTGCTGGCAATTGACGTATTTTTAATAAATAAATGAACTTATGGAACAAGTGAGTATTCGTGCAGCCACTATGGAAGATATTCCTGCACTACTGGCTTTTGAGCAGGGCGTAATAACGGCAGAACGCCCGTTTGATGCCGGCATTTTACCTGATCCCGTGCATTATTATAACCTGCCTGAAATGATTCATGCACCACATATTGCATTAATGGTAGCGGTGAAAGAGGGAATGATTGTGGCCTCCGGTTATGCAAGAATTGAGCAGGCGCGTCATTTTTACCATTACCAGCAGCATGCCTACCTTGGTTTCATGTTTACGCATCCTGCCTATCGGGGCCAGGGTATCAACCAGCAAATTATAGCTGCATTAAAACAATGGGCCATTGAACAAAAGGTGTACGACCTGC
>DATJGC010000542.1:0-5960 GCA_035495345.1 Chitinophagaceae bacterium
GTTAGCCGGTCCAGCTCATTATCATCCACTATCAAACAGGTATAGTTTTTACTCGTTGCATTCATAGGTGGTTTATTTACTCACGCTCTACAATTTACACAATTTTATTTTATACCATTTTGCAAGCAGCGCTTGTCGTTCGTCTAATAAAACGGTTGTTGATCGATTGGCCAAACGCGCGCCTTCACCCCGCACCTAAGTTTGCTGCTGTAAAGTCTGAGAAAGCTGTGATCAACCAAGGCCTTACGCCACTGGATTCTTACCCTTTTTAATGCGGCCGTATAACCACCAGCAACCGGCCCCTGCCTTCATCAAAAACAACGTTTATGAAATACATTTTTACTATTTTTTGCCTGTTTGCTGCGGCTGCCGCCGATGCGCAATGGAGCAATACCACGAATCTTTTTGCAGACAATTTTCACATGACGGTTTGCAATGCCACCGGCGACCAGCAGCATTCCATTGTGGTAAGAAGTTACCCGGATGGGGGTTATTTTATTGTGTGGGAAGATAAACGACTGGGCTTTTATGGCGTTACCGGCCTTTATGCGCAGAAATATGATAAAGATGGCAACCGCCTATGGGCCGAAAATGGGCTGCCCGTGTCCGTTAGTACCAATGAACAGCATTTCACTTATGCTTCTAACCAGGATTACCGCAACCGCCGCGTGGCTGCCAGCGATAAGAACGGTGGTTTGTACATCACCTACCTAAACGACAGCGTGGCCACCTACAATTGGAGTCGTGTTTGTGTTCAACACCTGCTGGCAGATGGCAGCCGGGTTTTTGCGGGCGCAGGTTACCTGGCCGCACAACCCATTGCATCATCACCGGTAACCTACGATAGTCCGCAGCTGATAGCAGATGATGAAGGTGGTTTTTATGTAGCCTATGTATCAAGAAATAACAGCGTGGGCGATTATGTAGAGATCAGCAATTACAAAGATGTAACCGGCAGCATGGTATTCAACGGGTATGGAAGAATGAACCAGAATGCGGTGAGCAGGCGATTTGACGGGCCTTGCATAGGCAGCAGTCGTTTAGAATTGTATTACCCCGGCACCAATGTAATCGACTACAATATCTGGCCGGATCTGCAGGGCAATTGCAGCGTGGTAATGAATATGACCGGCAATATAGGCAGCCAGGGAAACATGCTTTGTTACAATAAACTCTGGAAGGCTAAGCAGGCGGCTGCGGCCAACGTGGTGCGACTGTACCCCACCGGCGATCTAAACGCCTTCACCATTAATTACAGCAAGGGCCAGGTAGAAGTATTGTACCAACTGCTTTGGAATGCCCTTAACCGGGAGTGCGCCAGCGGCCAAAACCATTACCTCTGGGTAGATTACGAAGTAATTTCACAAGGCTACCAGGTGATAGCTGCTGGTGCGCTTAGCTATTTTTTTCCGAAAGGAACCACGCTTACCACGCCGGGCAATATCAATGTGGAAGTCATCGCCAGCACCCGTCGTACCCTGGAGAACGGCTCAGCCAGTGCACCCGTGCTTTTTGCCAACGCTTTTGCTGATGAACAATTTGCTGCCATTCCTTACCAGCGCGCCTCTAACAATAACCCCATTGTTGGTTATAATACTGTACCCCCCGCAACACTCGATAGCTTAAAGCCCTTTGCAGACTCTATTCTATCTGCAGGACAAAACAGCTATGATTTTTCTCTTGCGGCGGGTGCAAACCAATTGTATGCGTCAGCGTTGGTACAGGAAAAAACCACTGATAATTTCAGGAAGGTATATCTGCAGCACATGAGCGTGCAAAGCGCGGGCGCGGGTTTGTACGAAGTAGCGTTTAACAGCACCGGCAAAACAGGTGAAGCCATAGGCGCAGAGATAAACACCGGCTTTGGGGGCAGTTCTATCAGTTATGATCTGCCCATGGTTACTGCCAATGCCACCGGCAATGCGCTTTTTTCCATCACCGAAGCAGGCAGGTATACAAGGGTGAGCCCTGTTCTTCAAAATGCGCAACTGGCCTGGGGTGCCATGGGACGGGCCATTGGCTCCCCGCAGATCAATGGGAATTATGTTTCTCCGGAACAGGCGTTTGCAGCGCTTGACCCTGCAGATGGCACGGGTGGTATCAGCTGGACGGATGCGCGCGGCAATGCCAGCGGCACGGGCAGGGAAATACTCATGCGCCACCTGGACAACCTGAACGTTAACAATTACCTTCCGCCCAACAAGACGGTACAGCCACTGGTAAACGGCAGCAATTTTGCCAACCCCGCCTACCTTGCTGGCAGCAGTAAAAAATACAGCGCCATAGAGGTGGTCAATTTTAGTACCAGCAGCATGTCTCCCGTGGTGGAGCTCCTGGATAATTACCCTCTCGGCGCTATACAAATAGGCATTTATGAGCAGAATGGCAGCATCCGCAACAGCAATGGCAAGGCCTATCTCAACAGGAACTATACCATTACGCCAGCCAATAATCCCAACGGTGCCGCAGATATTCACCTCCGTTTGTATTTCACCATTGCACAGTTTGATGCACTTAAGCTGGCCGACCCCGGCATTACCGACCCCGGAGATCTAAGCGTAATTAAACAGCCCAACAACAATAATACTACACCAGACAGTTATATCCCCAACGGAAGTGAAATAGAGATAAGGCCTGTAAGCTGGAGCGCGGTGAGTGGAGGATACTATCTTGAAATAGTCATCAATAGTTTCAGCAATTTCTTTATCCAAAAAGCCTCCGCTGCGCTGCCCGTAACCTGGCTGGGCGTGCAGGCAACAGCTACCGGTGATGGACATGCGAAAATAAGCTGGCAGGTGGCCGACCAGGTAAATGTAAAGGAATATACGGTACAGGAAAGTACAGATGGAACCGTATTTACCAGCGCCTGCACAGTACCAGCCACCACCAGCGACAACTATGCCTGTAGCCTGCCCTTGAGAAACAATGCGGTAAGCTGGTACCGGGTTGTACAACTGGATTTGGATGGTCGCTTTACTTATAGCAAGTTGGTGTCTCTGCGGTTGGCGGTACCAGTTATCTTACAGGTGCGACCCAACCCCGCGAGCAATTATTTGTATGTAGAGGGCATTGGCGGGTTCTACCAGTGTGAAATCAGCGATGGTAGTGGGCGACTGCTGCAGCGCATCGCAAGCGCCAATGCTGCCCGCCCCATTGATATCAGTAAACTGCCACCGGGATGGTATATCATCAGCGTTAAATCTGACAGGGAGCAGAAAAGCATGTCATTTATAAAACGGTAGCTCTCCATTATCGCCTGATCCTGGAAAAACCAGTTAATAGTACATGCCGGGCAGCCTTCATCTACAACGAAGGTTACCCGGCTATCTGGGGCAAACATTCAGCAAGCCAAGAATGACCAAAGCGTTAAGCGGGAAGTACTTCTGAAATTTTTTGTTTGATGGTCTCCACGTTAAAGGGTTTGCGAACAAAGTCGTTGGCCCCGCAGGTGTTGGCAATGATTTCAATATTATCATTGGCGGAGATCATGATGACGGGAATGGAAGAGGTTTGGGCAGAGTTTTTCAGCTTCTTGCAGATATCGCCCCCTGAAACCCCGTCCATGGCAATGTCTAGCAGTATAACATCCGGGTGACCATCAGCGGCCATTTTTACAATGCCATTGCCATTCAGGGAGAGGTGTACAATGAAACCTGCATGCTGTAATTGCATTTTTACCAGTTGCAACAGATCATTATCGTCATCTGCCACAAGTACTATTTTCTTTTGATTGTAGACACCATACTCCATCATAGTTTGCGGTATTGTTTGAGTATTGCAGGTATATAGACAATAATAACGCCACAAGGGTAGTGGTTACCAATTGTTGCGAAGTCCGCTACGCCCTGGTTGTTTGAAAGCTATGCCATTAGAATCCTGCAACAGCAGTCCGCCTGAAAAATGGTGGCACCAGCGCCTTTGCGCCTGAAACAAATACAATTTTAATTTGGAGGCTGTATTTTGTTATAGGATAGCGTTGTGGAAGGAGCGTAAATAATTCTACAATTGATAAATTCAAAAGTCAAAAGTAAAAAGTTAAAAAGCTTTTGCTTGGAGGGTTGCACGCGGCACAAAAAGTCAAAATTCAAAAGTAAAAAGTCAAAAAGGCTGTTCCTTGGATGGTTGCACGCGGCGTTCGCTGAGATGCGGCGGGCACAGCGCCTCAACCGTCTGACCCTTGGTCTGACGGGGTAGCAACAGCAGCAACTTGCCCCCTACCGCGTTAGCCGCTATCTCCCTACATCGCCTTAAGCCGTCAGACCAAGGGTCAGACGGTGGAGTCAATTGCCGCAAACCTTCAGCGACGACTTACCATCATCACCTCTCCCTAGCTACGGGCCACAGGGGTTGGAAAACGTAACAGTACAAATTCTGGAGACTTATATCCTGTATAACGGTGATGTATAAGTTATTTCAAGGCAGATACCGGGTGCAAGAGGGTAGTAATCTGTTCTTGCAGGCCCTTCGCCTTTTCAAGCGCCTCCTGCAGGGGAAGTCCGGTGTTCATTTCCGGTCTTGTATGACCGGTAGCGCTTAGCCATGCATCTTTCATCATTGATTGTTTTGCGGCTACCAGGCTGGCAATGGCCGCTCCGTTTTTATACTGCTGTGTAAGACTGGCAAGGCTTGCATAAGAAGCCAGTGATCGCTCGCCAAGAAACCGCAGCAACTGTTTGGCTATGAGCCAATGCCCCGCCTCTCCTGGATGTATGCCGTCTGCCGCCAGTGAAAAGCCATCAACCCCCGCCGCACTATCCTGTTGGCGATGGGCGTCCAGGTATTTTTTCATGGGGTAGTGAATATCTGCCACAGACCATTTTGTAGTTTTTGATTGTTGCAGCAGCCAGTCGGCATAAGTATCCAGCACTGCCGCATAGCCGAGATGACCGCCCCGCAACTCATCAAACACGGGAGGTGTAATAATGATCACTTTTGCACCGGTGGCTGCCAGCGTATCATGCAACCAACGCATGCCTTCCCTGTATTTTGCAAAACGCTGCTCATTGAACGGAAGATAAATGCCATCATTCATACCATAACACGCAAATACAATATCTGCATGCACCTTGCCCAGGATGCGGTGCAGCCGTTCATGCAGGTCTGGCCGCGGAAACCTGCCACCCGCATGACCATCTTCCGAGAGGCCGGAGACGGTTTCACTGGGCAAACCGAGGTTGATAAATTGGATGGACTGGTTGGGATGGGCCAGTGTAAACGCCGTTTCAATAGCAGTAATATAGCCGCCGGCATAAGTGATGCTATTGCCCAGGAAGAGAACAGTATGCACGCTACTATCAAGCTGCTGGCTAAACAATTGCACGTAACTAAACAAGAGCAGGAACAGGCAACGGTATTTTATCATTTGGCATCCGCCGCAAGCTATTTTGGCTGCAGGCATCACCCTAAAGATAATAATCTCGTGATTGTTATCTTCATTGTGATAAAGATTGGCGGGATATGTTAGCCCAATCAAAAAAGAAGGCCGCCGGCAATTTGCCTGCGGCCTTCATGGTTCTCACCATGTCTTACTTTACGGATTACTGTTCGCTGTGGATAAGACAGGTTGTAATTATTTCTAAACGTTCATAGGTACTTTTGATTATTTATTGCTTATGCTGTTTTAGCAGCGTCGCGCAATGCACGGATTTTATCATGAGAAGCCTTTAACATACTCTTCTGTGCTTCAAGTGTAGTGCGGATATAACCGGGTAGATCTTCTGCCAGTGCATCTTTGTATGCTTTCTGCGCGGCATCTTCACCAAATTCACAATTGGATAAAACAGCGTGCCTGTCGTGACCGGTAAAAACTGCCTTCACATCCATCCATGCTCGGTATAATTTCCCGCTGGTGGTAGTGCCTGCCTCAAATTCACCACCCAATGCCTGTTCTTCGCCAGCAAGGTCTATGCGGATCTTACGGCTTTCGTCGATCTTTGAAGTAAACAATGCTTTCAGGTCTG
>DATJGC010000543.1:0-12525 GCA_035495345.1 Chitinophagaceae bacterium
TGCGGGTAGTGCAGCACCATACTGTTGTTCAAAATCTTTAAAAAAATCTATTTCATTAGACACAATGACCTGGTAATTTGTGTCTGCGTTTTCTTTTGCCACTTTCACAAAACTGTTGGTGAGGGTGGTAAGATCATCTCCGCCTTTGCCAAAAGCGCCGGAGATAGTGTAAGGATATACCGGGTCATTCATTAATGCCTTACAGTCTGTTACGGCGTTTAACTGGTTACTGGCCTCCAGGTAGTTGCCAAGATTGTAACGGTATTCTTTTCGGTTAGTGATCATGGAAGGGTTTACACTGTACCATTTCATCAGCACCTGCTGATCATCCAGCCCACGGTACCAGAACATTTGAGGGCGTTTTCTTTCAAGCCCGGTTACCCTGGTGGCGCAGGCGCAAACACCTTTCCAGGAATATTTTGCCCCTGCGCCGGCCCATAAAGAGGAAAGTCCCAATGGCAATACCTGGTCTTCCATGTTTAATACCAGCGAAAGATCAAGCCCATACTTTCTTTTTAATGAACCTGCGTAATACATATCACGTAAGCTGGCCTCGGCGGGTGCGGCGCCCAGGAGCACTATCATTGAATTCAATGGCACTGTAATCTTCCCATCCTTTATTTGTTGAATGAGTTTATTAAACTGTGCGGGGCTGCGGGTAAGTTTATAATTGTACACCCAGTAAGAACCATCGCAATTCCATTTGCTTTGCTGGTTATACGGAAGATGGGCGGTAGAATCATTTAGTTTTATATAATAATCCAGCATTTCAGAGAAGGCCTGTTTATAGGTGGCTTCATCGCCCGTCCACATATAATCCGTATGATCATCATTGGCCAGGTATATTTTTTTTGTTTGTGCGTGCGCGTACAGGCTACTGAATACAAGGGAAACTACTGCGAGCCCCCAACGGAGGGCATAACCTGAAAAGGCGTTTCTTTTACCAATCTTTCTGTAAATGCTATGCATAAAATTCTATCAGTATTAAATACAGCGGCTGTATAACGGTAGGGGCTAATCGCCGCTGGTTATACAGCCGCTGATGTATTAATAAAGGGGGTTTTGAACCAGTTTACCATTTCTGTTTAACTCATCAATTTGTATGGGCAGAAAGTACGACTTATTTTCCCACTTCCTGTTCCTTGCTTCGCTGATGGTATAGGTGGGGAAGGTTTGTCCAAATGGATAAGCAATCTTTACCCCTAGCGCTCCTACTGAAAATACCTGCGGCGCTATCATCCACCTGCGTATATCAAAATAACGCTGTCCTTCAAACATTAGCTCTATCTGCCGCTCATGGCGTATGCTTTCCATCAACGCGGTGCCGCTGCTGCTGATGGGTGGCATGCCTGCCCGCTTCCTGATAAGGTTAATGGTATTTCTTGCTTCCGCCTCCTGGTTA
Source organism: Chitinophagaceae bacterium (assembly GCA_035495345.1). Taxonomy (GTDB): domain Bacteria; phylum Bacteroidota; class Bacteroidia; order Chitinophagales; family Chitinophagaceae; genus JACMLD01. The sequence goes on from DATJGC010000543.1 coordinate 1,403, forward strand.
AGCGCGGCGCTGGCTTCTGCATAGTTCAGCAATACTTCTGCGTACCGTATGTACCGCCAACTCCAATCCTGTATGGCCACCTTCGGATTAATGGATCTGTCTGTAAACTTGGCCAGGTAGTAGCCGGTAAGTGTGCCGTCTTCTTTGGCGCCAATGGGCGTAGACCTTCCATCCAATCCTCCCTGCCAGGAACCATCCGCCTTTTGCCGGTCGGCAATCTGGATAACGCCTACCGGGTCCAAACTTTTTCTATCATCAGAACGCGGTCTGAAGGGTGCACCATCGTACAGGATATTGGCATAAAAACGGGGATCACGGTTCTGGTAGGGGTTAACACCGCCCGTGATATTGTTCCAATCAAACTTTTCACCGGTTTGCATATCATAGGCATCTGCCACCTGGCTTACCGGTATATTGCCGCCCCAGCTATCATAACCATTTGGACCGTTGTACACACCGGGGTTGTAATTGTCTTTTTTTGATGATGGAATGAGATAGCGGATAAAGATATCTTCGGTGGTTTCCTTTGATAAAAATATCCTGCGATAATTCTCCGCAATATCATCACCCGGGGCAGGATCTTTTTTGTACAGGTCATACCGGTTAAGATTCATGACCGCTTTTGCTGCATCCCTGGCAGCTGTCCAGTAGGCATCCCTTCCTCCACTACCGCCATAGCCCACGAGTTGCGTAGCCGTAAACCCGCTTAACCAGGAGCTGTTATGGTATAACTCGCTGGCGGCATATAGTAACACGCGCGACTTTAGCGCCAGCGCCGCTCCTTCAGTTGCCCTGCCCTTATTTTTGTTGTCTATGGTTACAGCTGCCAATAACGAGGCCGCCTTATCACAATCAGCGGTTATCAGGTCAATGCAATCTTTGAAAGACCCGCGTTCCTGCTGAAAATTATCAGTAAGTCCATACGCATTCTTGATGATGGGAACACCGCCATACATAAATACCAGGTGATGGTAATAAAATGCCCGCAGAAAATATACTTCACCAGTTAAGCGGTTCCGCAACGCTTCATCTGAATACGTATTCTTGGCTACCTGTTCCAGGAACAGGTTACAGGCGCGGATGTTTTTGTACGACCAGTTCCAGGCCATCCTGGTGGTTTGCAAACCCCAGCTTGAATTGAACACAGAATAATCGCTGGGCAGTACCAGCGACTTAGTAACATTGCTGCTGCCACCGTCATAAGTATGAATGGTTTCATCGCACACGGAGGCCATCATCAATTCTCCGTAATAGCCGTATGGAATATTGTAGTAAATATTGTTCACAAAAGTCTCCACCAGGCCAAGATCAGTCCATACAATATTTTCACCGTACTGGTCAAGCGGCGCCTTGTCTAGAAAATCCTTTTTACAGGACCCTGCCATCATCATTATCATAGAACAGATGGCAGCGTATATTATTTTTTTCATTGTTGGTTACATTAAAAAGTGATGGAAATACCGCCATTGATGGTTCTTGCCAGCGGGTAAGACAGGCTTGCATTGTCGCCACTATCGCCGCCGGTATATGCTTCCGGGTCAAAATCTTTTAACCCTTTACACCAGGTAAGCAGGTTGTTGCCGCTGATGAACACGCGGAGCGATTGTATGCCAATCAGCCGGTTTACGGTGGCGGGCAGGAGATAACCCAACTGAAAATTCTTCAGTCGCACATAATCTGTGTTGCGTATCCACTGGGTATTGTTGTTAGACTTCCAGTAGGGTACATTCCGGTTATAGGCACGCGGATCCCTTGATACGGGATTTTCTTTTGTCCACCGGTGGTCGTAAAAATCTTTTAAGAAATTGCCACTCTCTCCAGAGTACGTATTGATATAAGTAATGGCTCCTGCTGCACCCTGGAACAATAAAGACAAATCAAAATTGCCGTAAGAAAGATTGATGTTTAATCCGCCGGTGAATGTAGGAATATTGGTTTTCTCATTCCGAACACGGTCGTTGCCATCAATCTTTCCATCCTTGTTTACATCCTGGAAAATAACATCACCCGGTTGTGCACCACTCCAGTGCGGGTAGGCATCCACTGCTGCCTGGTCTTTAAAAATACCGATGGCCTGGTAGTACAAATCACCGTCTGGGTTATTGGAATTGGTGGGTATGGGGCGGCCGGTAGATTTTTGCCAGTCTGGCCTTCCGGGCGATTCATCCCAAAAAGTAATTTTATTTTTTGAGTAGCTTCCGTTAACAGATACACTGTAAGCAAACTTGCGCGATTGGTTCCGGTAGCCAATATTAAATTCAAAACCACTGTTTCTTACTTTACCGATATTTTCTCTTGGCAGGGTAATACCTGTAGAGGAAGGAACCGAAGCGTTTCTCGTCCATAAAATATTAGACCGCCGGTTATCAAACGCATCCAGTTCAATGGTTACTTTATTATCAAACACAGTGGCATCAATGCCTATATTGGCCTGGTTGGCCACTTCCCAGGTTACAACCGGGTTAGGAATACGCGCTTCGCTCAGCAAGCGGTTTTCAATGGTTGAGCCCAGTATATAAGTATTGCTGCTAAACTGGTAAGAAGAAAGATACTGCCATTCAGCAATCCGGTCGTTACCAGTTTGTCCCCAGGATGCACGCAACTTAAGACTATTAATAGCTGGAAACTGGCGCTTCCAAAAAGCTTCCTCTGATACCCGGTACCCGATGGAAATACCCGGAAAAAATCCATACCGATTGTTCCTGGGGAAGATATAAGACCCATCATACCGGCTTACAAACTCTACCAGCAATTTTCTATCAAATACATAGTTAAGCCTGCCAAAATAATTGAGCCTTGCTGTTTCATAAGCGTTGCCGCCATTATCTTTTTCTGCATCGCCGCCGGCAAATAACTGGTCGATGGAAGGCGTGATAAAATATTTGCGGAAGGCGCTCAGGTTATCACCACGGCCCCTGATAGATTCCATACCCAGCAGCAACTTAAACTGGTGTTTATTAATCTTCTTCTCATAATTCAGTATGCCGTTCATCAGCAGGTTGGTGATATTGCTGGAGGCTTCTGAAAGTTGCGCCTGGTCTGGACCAAATTTATCTTTAAGTGAAACAGGTTGTTGGTTGGCATCATAGGTTTGCCCATCCCAGGAGTAGAGGTACCAGGGTTTTAAAAAATCTTTTGTAAAGCCGGATATATAATCAAAGGCCGCGTTACCGGTAAAGCTCAATCCTGCCAGCCATGGAAAATTGATGTTCAGCTTAAAATTAGAATTAACGGTATAGGTTTTTCTTTTTGAATAGCCGGTAGCATCTGTACCTACAATAGCAGGGTTTGCGCCATGCTCTGGCGCCGAGCTGAGTTTGCCGTCTGGCAGGTACGCGTATTTGGTGGGGTCTACAATGAGTAGTTTATTAAAGATGCTGTAAGAAGAACCGCCTTTGTTGGCAAGGTCACTGGCTTCATACCTGCCGGTAACATCAAAGCCAATTTTTATGTTCTTGTTTACTTCGGCATCTATATTACTGCGGAAATCATATTGTTTAAACTGGTTAGCACCGTTCCTGTAAATACCGTCCTGGTTTTTGCTGCCAAAAGAAAGAAAGTACTGCAGTTTTTCAACACCGCCGGAAAGTGTTGCGTTAAGGTATCGCTGCGCAGACCATGGCTTTAATACGGTCTTAAACCAATCAGTATTAGAATAACGCCAGGGGTCTGAACCATCCCTGAATTTTTGTATTTCCGCAGCAGTGTACACGGGTGTTCCCGATCCTTTTATTTCGTTCAGCAGCGTAGCGTACTCCGCCGCGTTTGACATTTTTGGGATGATGGTGGGCTGACTAAAACCCTGGTTAAGATCAACGGTAAGCACAGACCGGCCGGCTTTACCACGTTTGGTGGTAACCAGTATTACACCGTTGGCTGCCTGTGATCCATAGATGGCAGCAGAGGCGTCTTTCAATACAGAAATGCTTTCTATAGAATTGGGATCTATCCGGTCCAGCGAGCGGCCGGGCACGCCATCAATTACTATCAATGCCTCATTGTTCCCAAGCGTGTTGATGCCGCGGATTCTTATCAGCGCACCATCCTGTCCGGGTTCTCCGCTTCTTTGCACGGTAGTAAGGCCAGGCAACCTGCCCGCCAATGAATTGCTGACATTCATTACGGGCGATTTTAAAATTTCTTTGCCTGATACCGCCACTACTGAACCTGTTACGGTGGCCTTGCGCTGGGTGCCATACCCCATTACCACCACTTCTTCGCTCTGCTGCAATTTCTGTTTGAGAGAAACGGAGTTTGTGGCCGCTGCTGAAGCAAGTATCTCCGAGGTCTCAAACCCTACAAATGAGATCTGTAATACAGAGCTGGCTTTTGCAACCGTAATCAGGAAGCTGCCATCTTCTTTTGAAGCTACGCTGTTACGCGTACCTTTTTCTGTTATGGTGGCGCCGGGAAGCGCTTGTCCTTTATCGTTAGTAACCCTGCCAGCTGCTTCAAAGAGTATTACCGGCGCTTCTGGCAACGCCGGCGCGGGTGCTGTTTCTTTCTTCCTGATGATAACCGTTTTTTCACGTATTTCATACGTCAGCGCCTTTCCCTGCAGGCATCGTTCCAGCGCTTTCTCAAGCGATACGTTGTTCAGGTTAACCGTAACTCTACCAGCTTTCTGCAGCAATTCATAACTGTAGAGAAAATCAAGTCCGCTTTGATCTTTTAGCTGCCTGACCACTTTTTGCAAGGGCATATTGTCAGCAGCAAGGGTTATCTGTGCATAGCCACTGGCCTGCACCTGCAGGCAGGCAACGAGTATCACAATGCTTGTTAACTTCATGATCTTCCAGGTTTTTGGTATACTTCGCCACCAGGCTGCCTTTTGCAGGAACAGTGAAATAAAAACTGCCAGCTGCCGCGGAGAAGAGCGGGGTAAACGTTGTACTGTTAGCTCCCGCTCCTCCTGGAGAAGGGAGTAATAACAAAGCGCCTTGAAATGCATAACTTTGCGTTAGTTTAGGTTAAACAATAAAAAGTCCGTCGAACGATTTTTATAATTGTAGTCACCTGGACATTCGCCGCTTCGAATCTCACCTCGGAGCGGTTTTTTGTTACCAGGCCGCCTGCAATACAGTTGTATACGGTTACAAAGACATTGGAATAACCGTGATATGCCTTCCTTCTACCTGGAACCTTACACTTCCGGTAGCCTCCAGCATCTGCAATACCATTGATACATTCACTTTACGTGAAATAGATCCGCCGATATGACTGCTTACATCTCCTTTGTAGGTAATGTCTAGGTCGTACCACCGGCTGAGTTCGCGCATGACAGCGTTGATGTCTGCTTTTTCGCCAAATTGGAATTTGCCATTTTTCCATGCCATTACCGTTTCCAGGTCTGCATCATTAACAATGGAAATATTATCACGCACAATTGCTTGCTGACCGGGATGCAGCAGGCCAGTGGCACCCGCCGCACTCAGCCTAACGGCACCTTCCAGTAAAGTAACGCGCGCGTTTTGTTCGTCATCATACGTATTCACATTAAAATGGGTGCCCAGTACCGTTATAGTGAGGGCGCCCTTGGTTACCCTGAAGGGCAGCGCGGCATTGTGTGCCACCTCAAAGTAGGCTTCTCCATTAACGGCCACCGTTCTGTCCGCTCCGGTAAAGGCCACCGGATAACGAAGCGATGATCCTGCGTTGAGCCATACCCTTGTACCATCGGCCAGTGTAATGGCAACAACATCGCTGCCGCGCGGGTTGGACAGCGTATTATAGAGAAGTTCTTTGGCCACACCATTGTATGCCACCTGGCCGTTGGCGAGTTTTACAATGGCTACCTCATTCTGCGTGGCCAGCCTTCCTTTGCCAACGCTGTCTAACGCAACCGTCTCACCATTGGCAAGCGTTATTACTGCCTTGCTGGCCGCAGGTGGCAGTACATCTTTGGGCGCAGTGGCAGCTAATGGCGCCGGTGCTGTAGCAGGTTTGGTTGTTGTTAATGTATAAGCGCCCGCGGCCAGCAACACAATGATGGAAGCGGCCGCCGCCCAACGTAACCAGGGTAAGCGGCGTGGTGTTGTTGATGTAGATAAAACGGGCACAGATGGTGCATACGCCTGCTTGCTAGCACCAAGAATAGATTCCATGATGTTAGTGGCAGCAGCCGCTGGCAGCTCTTCTGTTATGGGCATGCTATCCCATGATGCCTCCATAAAGGCGTTTAGCTGCGCACTGTATTTATCATCAATGATCATCTCCGCCAGCTCACGTTGTTCTTCAGGTGTGCACTGCTTATGGATGTATTGCTGTAATAAGTAAGTAAGTCGTGGATCTTCCATATTATGTCTTAATGATGACGTTGCCGACACAGCATGCGGCGGCGCTATGCGGGCTTCAGCATTGAGACAACCGGATAAACCAATGGGAGTAGAGAAAAATAAAAAAAATTACAGCAGCAGCTGGCAGATACAGTAAAGAGGTATCCAGCCAAGGCCATAATTGGCGGTAAGTGATTGCCGCAGCACCTTTCTTGCATCTGCCAGGTGTTTCTTTACCGTTAGCAGTGAAATATTTAAGGCGCTGGCAATTTCAGCATGCTTCATGCCTTGCTCACGGCTCATGACAAAGACCTGCTTTTGTTGAGGGGTGAGCCTGTTGACCGACTGCTGCAAGAATTTGCTGGCTTCCTTCCAGAGAAGAGTATCGGCCGGGTCAGCAACTTCTGTTACCGCGTTCTGTTGCATTTCCGACAGCATGATGGTTTGGGCCGCCATTCTTTTGAAACCGTTGATGGCATGGTTGTGGGCCATGCGGTAGATGTACGCATTGAGATGGGTAATGCCGGTCAGCGCCTGCCGGTTTGTCCATAATTTCAAGAATACATCGTGCACTGTATCTTCCGCAAATTCCTTTGATTGTGAAAGCGTAAAAATATAATTGTACAATTTGTTATGGTAGGTGAGAAACAACTGCCGGAAGGCAAACTCATTGCCTTCCGCCATCTGCAAGAGCAGATCTTTTTCATTAAAGCGTAGTGTTGGTAGCAAGCCTGCAGTCTTATTTGGTCTTATAAATGTAATAAATACGAAAACAAAAAATAAGAAAAAAACCTGCGGGTTAGTTTCGTGTACGTATTTTTTACTAAACTCATCTTTTCGGTTCAACAGGTTTATTGCTGGGATGCATGGACGCAGCCAATAACAACATTTTCCCACACAAGAGGCGATACTTCGTTAAAGGCAGGTAAGCATATTTTTTTTGGAATCAGACAGGAGCCATGGACTCCGTGGAACGAGCTTCAAACAGTTGCCGGTCTCGAAGAACCATTACAGCCATGATTTTACCGGAACAGCCCATTGGCCTATCTTAGAAAGTGTGCTTCCCTACCCTACGCTTATCCTCGACCATACATGGAAAACGCAATCACCCCGAGCCAGATTGAGGATAAATTTCCCCGTTTTTAGTGGATAAATTTGAATGCTTTCTAAGAATCATTCAAAGCAGCTTGGCGTTATTATTGTGTTAAAATCACCATCTCCATCCCTTCCGAATAACCAGCCCCCCGCCATTCATCTGTATCAGCGGTTTATCTAAAAAAACTTTCTTTTATGGTTAGGTTCCTTGCCCTTGCGGTAGCCAGCTTATGCTGCCATCTTGCAATTGCCCAAAACGTTTTTAGCCCCCTTGACCCTTTAATTACGTACGATAGTACCGCGCCGGCGGGCAGCAGCGCCAATCCATTGCAACCTGCACCCAACGTAATGGCCAAGTGGGTACGCACCCCCCGTCTTGCATGGAACACCAGCAATTTTAAAAGCTATATCTGGAACGGCATGGCCTTCCGCCTGCGCTTCCCCAACAATTACAACCCGGCTAACGCCAGCAAATACCCGGTATTACTTTTTTTTCATGGGGGTGGCGAGGTAGGTAATATCCACGATGATGAATTTCACCTCCTGCTGGGTGCCCAGTTATTTGAAGAACGCATCAACAACAACGAATGGAACGGTTTTCTTTTATTTCCACAGGAAACAGTAGTGGGTTGGGACGACAGCTATTTCACAAGGATCAACTCGGTTATCGACAGCCTCCAGAAATACAACCGCGCAGACGGAGACCGCGTAGTTGCCATGGGGCTTTCCGCTGGCGGCTTTGGCGCTGTTGCTTACGCTAACACTTACCCCAGGCGGGTGGCTGCCGCATTACCGGCATCACCTGCACAAATACGATCACTCACAGACGCTATCCCAAACTTCAAGCAAATTCCTGTGTGGATGGGCAATGGCGGGCTAGATAATAATCCTGACCCCTTTAATGCGCAGGTGTTTTACAATGCCATGCGTAACAGCGGCGGCAATATCTATCAATCCTTTTACGCCAATAAAGGACATGATACCTGGCTCGACATGTGGAACCAGCACAATGCCACCGGTGGTTATATACTCAGCTCTTACCTGAACACTGCACACAAGGCGCAGCCGGTGCTCTATTTTCAGAACCAGGTATTTTGTGCCGATGCGCCCATTGTTGCCAAAATGGGCATCAGCCCCGGCTTTGCCGCGTATGAATGGGATCTCAATGGCAGCAGCATTGCGGGTGCTAACGGTAATGAATACACGGCAACGCAGGTGGGCCAGTACCGCGTTCGGTTTAAAAGAGAGCTGACCGGCGAATGGTCTTCATGGACACCCAACCCCGTAGTAATTGCAACCAAACCCTGCAGCCCTGACACCGTGTTTACAGAACATTTTACCGCCGACAATTTCTTTGTATCCGCTACCAGTTATAATATCAGCAATTTTTCCTGCCTGGGTGGCATCATGACCTCAGGTACAGATATGATTACACAGGATGCTACCGGCCAACAAGGTGGCCGCTTCCTCGTGAATTATACCTACCCCGCCGGCGGCGGTTGCAACTTTGCGCTCAATGAGCAGGTATGGAAAACCTATACACCGGTAACCGTTACACCCAACACCAATTATACCTATACTTTTTACCTCGCCAACCAGAACGGTCTTAACCCGGCCAAACTGGCACCGGTTATCAATGGTACTGTGTTGATTGCAGATTCTGTGCAGTGCGAGGGGGCAGGCACTGCCAGCTGGACAAAATACAGTTTTCCCTGGAACTCAGGCGCTGCCAGCACCGCAGATCTCGGCATCATCAACCGCTCCGCTGAAACCAATGGCAACGAGTTTGCCATTGACGCTATCAGCCTTAGCCGTAGCAGCACAACCCCTGCACTGGCCTGTGCTACCAATACCTCCCCTGCTGACGGCACAACACTAAACTCAACAACCGCCTTGCTCAGCTGGAGCACCGTAGCCAATGCCACCGCCTATGACGTTTACCTGTGGACAGGCGCAACACCACCGGCCAGTCCTACAACTTCGGTTACTGCTAACAGTTATACAGCCACCGCACTGACAGCGGGCACCACCTATAAATGGTATGTAGCCCCCCGTAATGCCAATACTGTGGCCAATTGCGCAGCCACCAACAGCAGCAGTTTTACCACCGCACCCTTACCGGTACCCGCCTGTGCTATCAATAGCGCGCCACTCAATGGCGCCACTGTGCCAGGACTTAATTCAGCCGTTTTAAGCTGGACCGCCGCTGCTACTGCCACCTCTTATGATATCTATTTATGGAGCGGTAACAGCGCGCCCACTGCGGCCATTGCCAGCAGCACTGTTACCAGTTATACTGCTAATAACCTACTGCCCGGTACAAAATACAATTGGTATGTATTGCCACGCAACGCCCTTGGCAGTGCCACCGGCTGTGCCAGCACAGCCGCCAGCAGCTTTTTCACCAGCGCTGCTGCAGGTGCTCCACCATCTTGTGTTGCTACGGTAAGTCCGGCCAATGGCACCAGCATTGCCAGCAATGGCAGCGTTACCCTTGAATGGTCGGCGGCAGCAAATGCAAGTTCTTATGATGTATATTTCTTTGCAAAAGGCAACCAGCCTACTGCACCGGTGGCCAATGTCAGCAGCACTTCTTACAGTGTTACCGGACTGCTGCCGGGCAAAGACTATACATGGTTTGTTACGCCGCGCAATGGTAATGGCGCAGCCGCCAATTGCAGCATCAATAACAGCAGCAGCTTTAGCACCATCGTACTTTCATTGCCTTCCTGCGTAAAGACCAGTTCACCCGTAAACGGTTCATTGCTGCTTACAAGGAATGCAGCACCCCTCAGGTGGGAAGCTTCTCCCACAGCCACCGCGTATGATGTATACCTGTGGTCTGGACCCACTCCGCCGGCACAACCCTTTGCTACGGTGAGCACCACCAGTTATACGGCGTTTGGACTGCAACCCGCCACCAATTACCAGTGGTACATTGTACCAAAAAACAGTGTGGGTGCGGCTGTTGGCTGTGAGGGGGGCAACTATTCCGCCTTCCGCACCGGTGGCATTGTAAGCCTGCCTGTTTCCTGCGCAGTAAACATTGCACCTGCTGAGGGATCTACCGTAGATATACAACCGAAAATAACGCTTAGCTGGAGCGCTGCCCGCAACGCCACCGCTTATGATGTCTTTATATGGACTGGCGCATTGCAGCCTTCCACGCCTGTTGCACGCGTAAACGGCCTCTCCTATGAGGCAGATGGCTTGTTGCCCGGTACTACTTATAAATGGTTTGTGGCACCAGCTAACCTGCTGGCAGGCGCGCTTACCTGTGGCCTTCACCCCAGTAGCTTTATTACTACCAACCCGCCTGTTGTTACAGGTGGACAGGGGTTGCGCGGCGATTACTTTAATAACCCAAATGTTTCGGGACAAATTGCGCTTACCAGAACAGATGCCACCATTAATTTCGACTGGGGCAATGACGCACCTGCCGCACGTATTGATAAAAAGTCATTCTCTGTAAGATGGACCGGCCAGGTATTGGCACCCGTTACCCAACTGTATACCTTCTATACCCTGTGTGATAACGGCGCGCGGCTTTGGGTGAACGGACAATTACTGGTAGACAGCTGGAAAGACAAAGATGCAAGAGAAGAACACGGTAGTATCTGGCTTGAAGCAGGGGTTAAATACAATATCAGGCTGGAGTATTTTGAAAAGAAAGGAAAGGCCATGGCCAAATTGTTCTGGTCTGGTGCTGCCACGCCAAAAGCCATTGTACCGCAGCGGTACCTCTACCTGCCA
>DATJGC010000544.1:0-11327 GCA_035495345.1 Chitinophagaceae bacterium
TTTCGGTCTTGATACAATGAAGCTTGTTGCGGGCGATGGTTGTTCGAATGGCAAGACAAGACATATCATGCCTTACCGGGTTTAATGAACACTATGATAAAATACTATAAGAAAATTTATATTCTATGGCTATGAAACAAAGTGCCGGGCTATTGCTCTATAGAATTAATAACGCAAAGGCGGAACTGTTGCTGGTGCATCCCGGCGGGCCCTTTTGGAAAAACAAGGATGAAGGCGCATGGTCGATCCCCAAGGGAGAATTTACGGAGGAGGAAGATGCTTTGGTAGCCGCCCGCAGAGAATTTGAAGAAGAGACCGGGATAGCCTGCAGTAAAGACGCCTTGCCGTTAACAGCAGTGAAATTGAGTTCCGGCAAAAAGATATATGCCTGGGCGGTGGAACAAGACATTGACACCGCGGCAGTAAAGAGCAATTTATTTGAAATGGAATGGCCGCCAAAGTCTGGCAAAATGCAACGCTTTCCTGAAATTGACCGCGCGGCCTGGTTTTCTCCGGCCATCGCAAAAAAGAAAATCAACGCCGGGCAAAAACCATTGATTGATGAACTGCTGCAGCTGCTGGCCATGGGTTGATTACCGGCGCGGAACAATACCGGAGGCCAGGTGTGCTTCCAGCAAACGCATCCTGTAGGCATTCATGGCAGTATCTCCCAGTTTTTTTATCAGCCGGTAGTTAACAACAATACCCACCGGTGCACCAATCACCGGTAAGAGCTGCGCCATCTTTGCAAGATCAATATAATCGCGGTATTCCTGCTGAAAGCTTCGCCAGTCGAACTGCTGTATATCCGCCGGCAATGACGCCGTTTTCTCTTGCCAGTTGGTCATGCCCAGGTATACATTGCGCCGGTGCTGGTCGCTGGAAAAAGCCAGTTCAAAAATATGGAGTATGTACACGCGTTCTTTATAATCGTTTACATCAAACCCATACATCGCCGCTATATCAAACAAGAGTTTTAGCTTTAGCCCCAGCAGCACCGGAAAATCTGCCAGTCCAAGCAAGAATCCGCCCGCACCTGTGATACCGCCTTCTATGGCAGCCGTATTTTTGTACACTTCAATTCTTTGCAGCACCATTTGTTCACGCGTTTCCAGCGGCTGATCCTTTACGGGTGAAGCAGTGAGATGGCCCGCGCCAAACAAAACGCCGCGTATCATTTCACGGATGCTGGTAGTAATGAGCTGATGCAGCTTCTCCGGTATGTACGTATTTATTTTGGTCTGTATTTTTTTGGAGAGCCGGCTAAACAGTGAAGGCCGCTGCTGCATTTTCTGTTGCCATACTTGTAGAGTTGCTAAAGCCTGGTCCTGGTACTCGTTCATACATGCTGATTAGTACCCATTGATGAACCAACACTGTGCCATGATGCGGGCCTTGCCATTATTATATCCATCGCAATTGGTTCAGGAATCGGTTTTGCCCCAGCCCCAGGTAAGAAATTCAGGCATGGCATGGGCCCAGGTAGCAATATTATGCCTGCCTTCCTGCAGTTCAAGGTAGTGTATATCGTGTTGCGGATGGTAGCCTTTGGCGAGGAGAGCGTCAATGAGTGCCAGTGTATCATCAATAGAATCTATGATGCCATTGTGGTTACGGTCCATTGTTTCATCCAGCGCGCCGGTTTCAAAAAAGAATTTTAACCACGGATAAAAACCTCCCTGTTGCACCTGCCGGTGCATGATGCGGTCTGTAGCCTCATCATAACCTTCATCCAGCGCGCGGGTGCGCCACCAGAAAGAACCTGAAAAAACGCCTACGCGTGAAAATACATCGGGGTGGTTCCATACAATGTCCATGGCGCTGAGTCCGCCCAGTGAAAAACCGGCAAAGGATATTTCTTTAAAAGCTGCGATGGCATAGGTAGTCTGTAAAAAAGGGATGAGTTCCTCCAGCACAAAACGCGTGTAGGCGCCGGCTTTTGAACCGCGGCCAAGGTAATCCGGTGCAGCCGCTGTACCATATTCCAGCATGCGTTCCTTGCCCGTATGTATGCCCACGCAGACCAGCGGATAAATGGTTTCTGCTGATAACAAGTCATTCAGCATGCCGGCAAGGCCCAGCTCTTCCATGTTTTGTCCGTCATTGATAAGCAGCAAACCCATTTCTTCCGGTGCCGCTACATTGGAAGGAAGGAAGCAGCTAAGTTTTACTTCACGATTCAGCAACACAGATGGTATCAACAATTCTTCCGTCACCAGAACAGGGGCTTTCTCCTTTTGCATACGGCTCAAAAATAAGTAAATCGGCTAAAACCAGGGGCTTTATATGAGCATGATCATGCATGTGTACATTGCAAATATTCTTTTGTTTTTCTGAGGGGTTAAAAATATATTTGGTTAAGCAGGAAGCTGTTGCATGCAATTGAAATGCATCCTGGAGCTGCTGCGCGCAAAGGCAAATCGTTTACTTTTAAAACCACCAGCATGAAAAAGATTGGCATTTTATTCGGGCAGGAGCGCAGTTTCCCCACAGCATTTATTGAAAGGGTTAACAGTAAGCAGGTTGCCGGCATTACAGCAGAAGCAGTAAGGATAGACAAAGTGGTGCAGGGCGCTGCTACTGATTATGCGGTTATCATTGACCGTATCAGCCAGGACATTCCCTTTTACCGTGCCTACCTCAAGAATGCCGCACTCATGGGCACAGCAGTTATCAATAACCCTTTCTGGTGGAGTGCGGATGAAAAGTTTTTTAATAACTGCCTTGCCACCCGCATTGATGTACCCGTGCCAAAGACGGTGATTCTTCCTTCAAGAGAACAGCCAGACGATACTTCAGACAATTCATTCTCTAACCTGGCCTATCCATTAGACTGGCCCGGCATTTTTGAATACATCGGTTTCCCTGCCTACATGAAGCCTTTTGCCGGTGGCGGCTGGAAGCATGTATACAAGCTTACAGATAAAGAAGATTTTTTTCAGAAGCACAGCGAGACCGGTCAGCTGGTAATGCTGTTGCAGGAAGAAATTATATTTGATGAATACTATCGCTGCTATTGCATTGGCGGAAAATATGTGCGTATAATGCCTTATGAGCCGCGCAACCCGCATCACCTGCGGTATGCCGCCAGTTTTACACCCAGTCCGGAAAGATTGAAACTGATGGAAGATATTGTGTTGCGTATTAACCGCTACCTGGGCTATGATTTTAATACGGTAGAACTGGCACTGCGCGATGGCGTTCCTTATGCCATAGATTTCTGCAACCCCGCCCCCGATGCTGATATCAACAGCGTGGGCGAAGACAATTTCAACTGGGTGGTAGAAACAGCTGCCAACTTTGCCATTGAAAAAGCACAGGCCTACAAACCAGGCACAGACAATCTTACCTGGGGAGAATTTGTAAAACGTGGCAGCAACAAGCAAAGCCTGGTTTAAAAGAGACAATATATAACGGGCATACATAAGTGTAGTAAGCAGCTATTCATCAGCCGCAGCCTGCAATGCCCGTACCATCGGCAATTTCACTTAACCAACAAGCATTACCAAAGAATGGCAAATATCAGTTACAAACATTTTACGCTGGGTATAGAAGAAGAATACATGGTGCTGGACCCTCACACAAAAGAGTTGAAAAGCCATGAGCAGAAGATTGTGCATGAAGGCCAGAAAATGATCAAAGACAAGGTGAAGGCAGAAATGCACCAGGCCGTGGTAGAAGTGGGCACCGATATCTGCCAGAATATTGATGAAGCGTACAAAGACGTAAGCCTGCTGAGAAAAACCATTTCCGGTATTGCAGAGTCACTGGGTTTTTGGGTAGGCGCTTCGGGCACGCACCCCTTCAGCCATTGGGAAAGCCAGCTCATCACAGACCATGTGCGCTACAATGAAATTGTAAATGAATTGCAGGAAGCCGCGCGCAGTAATCTCATTTTTGGACTGCATGTTCATGTTGGTATGGAAAACCGCGATATGGCCATGCACATTGCCAATTCTGCCCGTTACTTTTTGCCGCATATTTATGCACTCAGCACCAATTCTCCCTTCTGGGAAGGAAGAAAGACAGGATATAAATCTTTCCGGACAAAGGTGTTCGATAAATTTCCGCGTACCGGCATCCCCGATTATTTTGAAAGCATTGAGGCCTATGACCGCTACGTAAACCTGCTCATAAAAACCAATTGCATAGACAATGCAAAAAAGATCTGGTGGGATCTGCGGGTGCACCCCTTCTTCAACACCGTAGAGTTTCGTATCTGCGATGTGCCCATGACCGTAAAGGAAACCACCATCATTGCGGCCCTCTTCCAGGGTATTTGTGCAAAGCTCTACCAGCTGCGTTCCCGCAACATGAATTATATGATGTACCAGCGCGCACTCATCAATGAAAATAAATGGCGCGCCGGCAGGTATGGTATAGATGGCCACCTCATAGACTTTGGCAAGGAAGAGGAAGTAAATACCCGCGTGCTGATCTATGAACTGCTGGATTTTATTGATGATGTGATAGACCCACTGGGCAGCCGGCATGTAATTAACCTGGTGCCCTCTATGTTAGAACAAGGCACCGGCGCAGACCGCCAGCTAAAAATATTTGAACAGGAAAAAAACCTGGTGCAGGTGGTAGATTATATCCATAGCCAGTTTCTGCATGAAATATAGTAATCGCCTGTTTTCTTTACACTGAAGGCGAACAAAGTTTTTATTGCATTGTTTCCATAACCTTTCCTGTGAGCGGCTGCCTGCTGAACCTGCATGCCCTGCTTTTTTGTACTTGTACAAACCCGCCCTCTTACAATTACTTTATTATGAAACAGCCCATGTCAATCGCCAGATTATTTATTGTGTTTATCTTTCTAATCTTTACTAACGCCGCCGGCTATGCGCAGGTGATTGACAGCGGCACCCTCGAAAAAGCAGCCTCGCTCATAGATATACAACTAACCGCTGCCGAGAAAGATTCTGCCCTGGGGGCTATCACGGAGAATGCAAAATTTTATAAGAAACTGCATAGCTATAACCTGCCCAACAGTCAACCCTACCCTTTTGCCTTTACGCCCGCGTTGCCCGGCCACCCTATTCCGGTGCAACAGGCGGTGGTTCGCTTTAACCTGCCGCAACAGGTAGCCATGCCCGCCAATAAAAATGACCTTGCATTTTATTCATTGCCGCAGCTGGCCGCCTTATTAAAAAGTAAAAAGATCAGTTCTGTTGCGCTTACTACTTTTTTTCTTGATAGGCTTAAGAAATGGGGCGATACGCTAGCCTGCGTTATCACCCTTACCGAAGACCTGGCCATGGCACAAGCCAGGCAGGCAGATGCTGATTTTGCAAAAGGTATTTATAAAGGACCGCTGCAAGGTATTCCGTATGGGTTAAAAGATCTATTTGCCGTAAAAGGTTATAAGACCACCTGGGGTTCTGTGCCTTACAAAGATCAGGTAATTGATGAAGATGCCTTTGTGTATACGCAGTTGCGCAAGGCAGGCGCGGTGCTTTGCGCAAAGCTGTCTATGGGCGAGCTGGCTTTTGCAGACCGTTGGTTTGGTGGCAGAACAAAAAATCCATGGAACACCCAATTGGGCAGCAGTGGTTCTTCCGCCGGTTCTGCGGCAGCCACTGTTGCAGGCTTATTGCCTTTTGCCATTGGCACAGAAACCTATGGTTCTATCATCTCTCCTTCTCATATCTGTGGCGCCACCGGGCTTCGCCCCACTTTTGGCTCTGTGAGCAGGTCTGGGGCCATGGTGCTTAGCTGGAGCCTGGACAAGGCCGGTCCTATCTGCAGAAGCGCAGAAGACGCCGCCATAGTATTTTATTACCTCAAAGGCACCGACGGTAAAGATGCCAGCGCCGTGGAAAGAGCGTTTAATTATACCGGTAATGCACAGTGGAAAAAACTGCGGATTGCATACGCCGCCAATTATTTTGCAACATTGCCGAAAGACGCGCCGCAGTGGGAGGTAATTAGAACACTTGAAAAACTGGGTGCAAAGATCAGTGCTACCAACTTCCCGGACTCTGCTGCTTACCCCTTTAACATGATTGGCACCGTCATCAACGCAGAATCTGCTGCTGCCTTTGACCCGCTCACGCGCAGTGAACTTGATAACCTGATTACGCGACAGGATAAAAATTTCTGGCCCAACAGCTTTCGCGTGGCAAGATTTATTCCGGCAGTGGAATACATTAATGTAAACCGCCACCGCTACTCGCTCATGCAGGCCATGCAGCAATTTATGCAACAGTATGATGTTGTTATTGTACCCAGCTTTAGCGGCAGCCAGTTGCCCATTACCAATCTCACCGGCCACCCCGCTGTATGTATGCCCATTGCCATGACGGCAGACGGAAGACCCAACAGCATTACCATGGTAGGCAATTTATATGATGAAGCCACTATATTAGCGGTGGCAAAAGCCTTCCAGGATGCAACGCGCTATAA
This sequence comes from Chitinophagaceae bacterium, assembly GCA_035495345.1. Classification (GTDB taxonomy): domain Bacteria; phylum Bacteroidota; class Bacteroidia; order Chitinophagales; family Chitinophagaceae; genus JACMLD01. The sequence continues at coordinate 6,409 of DATJGC010000544.1, forward strand.
CAAAGTACATCCCCCGGCCTTCAGTAAGTAATCAATCACCCACATGAACAAAAATGCATTCGTTGTTTTAGTCATCTTTTCAGTGCTGCTCTCTTCCTGTGGCACAAAAACCAGGGTAGACCTGCTGGTTTTGCATGCCCGCATCTATACGGTAGACAGTGCATTCTCTGTAGTAAACGCCATGGCCATCAGCAAGGGGCAAATTGTTGCCACCGGCAGCGATGAGGCATTGTTACAGGCATATGCTGCAACTGATACACTGGATGCCGCCGGAAAAATAATTTACCCCGGCCTTATAGATGCCCATGCCCATTTTGTAGGATATGGTCTCGGCCTGGCCACAGTAAACCTGGTAGATACCCAAAGTTGGGAAGAAGTACTGCAGCGTTTGAAAACGGCAGCGCCCGGTACCGATAGCAGCGACTGGCTGATTGGCCGCGGCTGGGATCAGAACGACTGGCCAGTAAAAGAATTTCCTTCCAAAGAATTACTTGATCAGCAATTTCCGGAACGGCCCGTGCTGCTTACCCGCATTGATGGTCATGCCGCCATTGCTAATCAAAAGGCGCTCGACGCTGCTAAGCTGCATGCCGGCATAACACTGGCCGGGGGTGAAGTTGAAACAAAGAACGGACAACTTACCGGCATACTCATAGACAATGCGGTTGACCTGGTAAGCAGCGACATACCACCGCCCACCGTGCAGAAAGTAAAGACCGGCCTGCTATCCGCACAGCGCAATTGCTTTGCCGTTGGACTTACAACAGTAGATGATTGTGGCCTAGATGCAGATGCCATCCAGTTTATCGACAGCCTGCAGAAAACGGGTGAACTGAAAATGCGTATCTATGCCATGCTCAGCGATAACAAAAAGAATTTCGACTTTGCCGCAAAACAGGGCAAGATAAAAACAGCAGGGCTCAATGTGCGATCATTTAAAGTATATGCAGATGGCGCACTGGGTTCAAGAGGCGCCTGCCTGCTGCAGCCGTATACAGACAAGCCCGGCTGGTCTGGCTTTCTGCTGAGTGCACCCGCGCATTTTGATTCTGTGGCGGCGGTGATTCAGCAATTGGGCTTCCAGATGTGCACGCACGCCATTGGAGACAGTGGCAACAGAACCATCCTGCGTACCTATGAGAAATACCTTAAAGGCAAAAACGATGCACGCTGGCGCATTGAACACGCACAGGTAGTAAATACAGCAGACTTTGCATTGTTTGGCAACAATAGTATCATTCCTTCCGTACAACCCACGCATGCTACTTCAGATATGTATTGGGCGGATAAACGCCTGGGCCCGGAACGCGAAAAAGGTGCCTACGCGCTCAAACAACTATTGCAGCAAAATGGCTGGCTGCCGCTGGGCACCGATTTTCCGGTAGAAGATATTTCACCGTTTAAAACTTTTTACGCCGCAGTAGTTAGAAAGGATGCCAAAGGCTACCCGGCCACGGGTTTTCAGATGGAAAATGCAATTGATAGGCAACAAGCCCTGCGTGGCATGACCATCTGGGCCGCCAAAGCCAATTTTGAAGAAAATGAAAAGGGCAGCCTTGAAAAAGGTAAAATGGCAGATTTTATTTTGCTGGACAGGGACCTGATGACAACGCCGCCAGATCAGCTACTGGGCAGCAAAGTACTGGCTACCTATATTAACGGACAAAAAGTTTTTTAACCCAATAAATTGCTTGTTATGATTAAAAAAAATTGGTGGCTGCTACTGGCCGCCGCTTGCCTGCTAACGGCCTTTGCACCGCTGCAAAAGAAACAACGCATCGTCTTCTTTGGTGATTCTATTACTGAAGCAGGCGTAAAACCTACCGGCTTTATAACGCTGCTCACTAATATGCTGCAGCAAAAAGGCATTGGCAACAATTATGAGTTAGTGGGTGCAGGTATCGGCGGCAACAAAGTGTATGATCTCTACCTGCGCATGGATGATGATGTGCTGGCCAAAAACCCTGATATTGTTGTTATATGGGTGGGAGTAAATGATGTTTGGCATAAACGAAGTTTTGGTACCGGCACAGATGCTGATAAGTTTGAAAAGTTTTATAACGCCATCATTAAAAAATTGCAGGCAAAAAACATAAAGGTGCTGCTTTGCACACCGGCCGCTATTGGCGAGAGAACGGATTTCAGCAATGAGCTGGACGGTGATCTAAACAAATATTCAGGTATTATCAGGAATATCGCTGCCAACAACCACTGTCAGCTGATTGATCTTCGCAAGATGACGCTGGACTATAACCTGGCCAACAATACCAGCAACAAAGAATCGGGGATATTAACAACCGACCGCGTTCACCTCAACGAAACAGGCAATAAAATGGTAGCTGAAGCCATGATGAAGGCATTGTTTCCCTAGTGGATTACCTGTATAAGTAGATCAATGCATTCGCCGCCCGGATTCCGGCTGCATGCAGCAGCGCCGCGTTTGCTGCCCCCGTAAAATTTTGTATTTTTGCGTAGTTATGGCAGCGGACAAACAAATGATTAGATGCGCAATTCTTGATATGAACGAGGGGCAGCCCAACCAGGGCATGCGCTGCATACGTGAAATTCTGGAGCAATACGGCCATGTAAATAACGTACAGCTTACCTGGGATGAATTTGAAGTGCGCCTGAGCAAACAGGTACCGGATCTTAGTTACGATGTCTATATTTCAAGTGGCGGGCCCGGCTCTCCACTAGACAGCATAGACAGTGAATGGGAACAGGTGTACTTTAACTGGCTGCAAAAGGTAGAAGAATGGAATAACAGTGAAGCGCAGTTGCAAAAAAAATTCATTTTCTTTATCTGTCACTCCTATCAACTGGCCTGCAGGCATTATAATATCGCCAGTGTTACCAAAAGAAATTCCACCGCCTTTGGTGTTTTTCCGGTACACGTGTTACCCGAGGCAAAAGAAGAACCTGTGTTTGCCGGTTTGCAGGATCCTTTCTTTTCTGTAGACAGCAGAGACTACCAGGTGGTGCAGCCAGACCATCACAGGCTGCAAACGCTCGGCGCTCAAATTCTTTGCATAGAAAAAGAAAGACCGCATGTGCCCTATGAACGCGCGCTCATGGCCGTACGTTTTAACCAGTACATGATTGGCACACAATTTCACCCGGAGGCCGATGCTACCGGCATGACCATGTACCTGCAAAGAGAAGATAAAAAACAAACCGTGATTGCAAACCATGGTTTTGCCAAATGGCAGAGCATGATAGAGCAATTGAATGACCCTGATAAAATTCGCTCCACGTATAAACATGTGCTCCCCAATTTTTTAAATGATGTTATCACGCACATAAGCGCCACGCGTAATTAAGAAAAGCTGTTTTGCGGGTTTCTGCACAGTGCAGTGCATATAATCTATAGCGCTATTTCCAGCACTTGTTTCAGGTACAATGCCTTAACTTTCAGGTATCAAATCAGTACTATGGTACCAGCCTTGCGCAAAGCATTTAATGAAGCATTTACAAAAGAAAAATATGAAGCCTTCCTGCAAGACCTGCACAGTAAATATCCCGGCGCCATAGAATTCAGGATTGCAGAAACCCCGGAATTTATAGACAAGGCTTTTACCGCCAAATTGCTGGAAGCTTGTGAGCGTATTATTGATGTTATTGTTGATCCCGGTTTTAAAAAAATGACCGAGCGCAGCATACCCCCCGGTGAAAGAGTACCCAATGAAAATGATATCAGCCACATGATCGCGTTCGACTTTGGCATTTGCATTAATAAAGATCAGGAACTGGAACCACAGCTGATAGAAATGCAGGGCTTCCCCACCCTTTTTGGTTTCCAGGTGTATTACCCTGAAGTGCTAAGAAAACATTTCAGCATTCCTGAAAACTACACGCAATACCTGGGCAATTATACCCGAGAAACTTACCTGCAAGACCTGAAGGAAGTAATTCTCGGCGGCTTTGAGCCGGAAAACGTTATCCTGCTGGAAATAAGACCACATGAACAGAAAACAAAAATAGATTTCTACTGCACACAGGAATACCTGGGCATACAGCCGGTTTGCATTACAGAACTTATACAGGAGGGCAAAGACCTTTTTTATATCAACGAAAAAACCGGGAAGCGCACCCCTGTAAAAAGAATCTACAACCGCATCATATTTGATGACCTGCATGCCCAACAGGCAACCCTCGGAAACTTTGTAGATATTACACAGGAGCTGAACGTACAATGGGCGCCCCACCCCAATTGGTTTTACCGTATCAGCAAATTTACGCTGCCCTTTATCCGGCACCCCTTTGTACCCGCCACCTATTTCTTAAATGAAATAAAACAATTGCCCACTGATCTTGAAAACTATGTACTGAAACCCTTGTTTTCATTTGCAGGCCAGGGTGTGGTCATTGATGTTACAAAGAAAGATATTGATGCAGTGCAGGAGCCGCAAAACTGGATACTGCAGCGTAAGGTAACCTATGCAGATGTTATAGCAACGCCTGATATACCCGCCAAATGTGAGATAAGAATGATGTATCTCTGGAAAGACGGGCAGGCAAGGCCTTTACCCGCCATTAACCTGTCTAGGCTGAGCAAGGGAAAAATGATTGGCGTAAGGTACAATAAAGACAAGGAATGGGTGGGCGGCAGCGTAGCGTTTTTTGAACATTGAACGAGCGGTCTCTCCCCTGCTAAAAACTTACTACCATGGAACTACTAACGGATATACCTACACGTGAACTGCGGCCCGGCTTCTTTGGCAAATTTATTCATGGTGAAAAGAGCACCATGACGGTTTGGGAAATAGCTAAAGGAAGCATTATGGACACCCACCAGCACCCGCATGAACAAATCACCTATGTGCAGGAAGGAGAACTTGAAATGACCATTGGCGGCATATTGTACCATTTTACCGCAGGCAGTACCCATGTTATTCCATCTAACACGCCGCACTCAGCCA
>DATJGC010000545.1:0-23223 GCA_035495345.1 Chitinophagaceae bacterium
TCACTGATAAGCATTCTTGCCCCCGGCCGGCGGTAAGAAGAGCCTTCCACATGCACCACGGTAGCCAAAGCAGTACGTTTGCCTGCGGCTACGGCCGCTTCATAAGAACGGATAATGTCTTCCATCTCTTTCATACACACATTATTTTGCCGGCAGGTAGGCACCCTTATCAATCCATGCCTTAAAATTCTTTGCAAATTCTTCATGGCTTAAAGGCGGCAGGGTTCTGCCTTCACCGGGGTTCCAGCCGGCCAGCACCAATTCATCATGACTCACATGGTCTATCAACTGCGCCAGCGTTTTATTGCCATTGCGCTTTACATCTTTTAATTGCGCCGCCAGCTCACGCGGTGTTTTTCCTTCAAACACCATCTTCATATTAGCAGGCGGCAGGTGCCAATTGGGGTTACCGGGCGGCATGTGCAGACCCGGCAGGTTGCTGGGCTGGTGACAGTTGGCGCACTTCAGCGCATACACGCCTTTGCCATCCACACCTCTTTGCACGCCCTGGGTATGCAGGTGACTATCGTCTCCCTGCAGGGGCACGTCTCCCTTAGGGTGGCAGTTCATGCAACGCGGGCTCATCAACACCTTGTACGCTGCAAGAAAGGCTTTTTGAGAACCAATGCTATCTTTTACAACGAACTTACCAGGTGAAGGATCTCCTGTTATTGCATGCATTTCTCCATGGTAAGATACCGCAAAGGAAGACAAAGCCACCAGGGCGGTTAGCAGTGCAATAGCGCGGTAGGGCCTGAACACAATTTTCATCTTTATGCTTGTTTGGTGTGGATGGTTCCCAGGGGCAGGTTGGTTAAACGTTTACCGGTAGCGGCAAACAGCGCATTGGCAATAGCTGGCGCTGTAGGTGGTACGCAGGGCTCGCCGGCACCGCCCATCTGGTCTGTGCTGGGTACAATATGTACATCAATTACCGGCGATTCATTCATGCGTGCAATACGGTAATCATGAAAATTGCTTTGCTGCACCATGCCTTTATCAATGGTAATTTCTCCATACAGGGCCATGGTAATGCCAAATACAATTCCGCTTTCCATTTGCGCGCGTACCCCGTCTGGGTTTACGGCCAGGCCGCAATCTACGGCACAGGTTACTTTATGTATTTTTAGTCTGCCGCGCTCATCAAGCGATATCTCCGCCACCTGCGCCACAAAACTCCTGAAGGCTTCATGCACTGCCACGCCATGGTAATGGCCTTTTGGCAATGGTTTGCCCCAATTGGCTTTTTCTGCCGCCAGGTTGAGGGTAGCAAGATGGCGTTTGTGGTTCTTCAACAATGTTCTCCTGTATTCTACCGGGTCTTTGCCGGCAGTAGTGGCCAGCCGGTCAATAAAAGTTTCCATTACATAGCCGGTATGCGTGTGGCCCACAGACCGGTACCATAATACATGCACGGGCAGCGTTGGACTGTGCAGGCCTACATACGCGTCTGCTACCTCGCTCATATACGGCGAATCGTTTACGCCTTCCACGGAAGAATCGTCAATGGGCTTGCCGGAGGCGAAGGGCGTACCAGCGGTGATAGATTGACCTACGATGGTTTGTTTCCAGGCTACGGGGTATCCGTCTTTACTAACGCCAACGCGTAACCGATGTAAGAAGGCCGGGCGATAATACGCCGCGCGCATATCATCTTCTCTTGTCCAGATCATCTTAATGGCCTTACCACTGGCCTTTGCTATCTCCACAGCTTCTGATACAAAATCTGATGTTGGCGTGGCGCGCCTGCCAAAACCACCTCCCAGGTAGGGAGTGATAATGCTTACCTGTTCATTGGCAAGGCCGAGTATTTTAGCAGCGGCGGCCTGGTCTACACCGGGCATCTGTGTGCCCGTCCAGATCTCGCATTTGCCATCGCTTATTTTTACCGTACAGTTGATGGGCTCCATGGGGGCATGTGCCAGGTAGGGCAGGCTGTATTCTGCTTCTATTATTTTGGCAGCCTGGCTCAGTCCGTTATCAACGTTTCCCTTTTCCAGCGCCGCGGCGCCTTTTTCATCGGCCAGTTTTTTATACTGGGCAAACTGGGCAACGCTGTTGAGACTTGCGTTGGGACTATCATCCCAGGTGATCTTCAATGCATCACGACCTTTCTTTGCGGCCCAGAAATGATCTGCTATAACGGCTACACCGGTAGGTACCTGCACAACATCACGTACACCTGCAACCGCTTTTGTGGCACTGGCATCAAAGGATATTACCTTGCCACCAATAACGGGTGCATGGGCCACTACCGCGGTGAGCAATCCCGGGAAATGCACGTCTATACCATACTTCGCATTGCCGTTTACTTTGTCTGGCGCATCCAGTCGCTTTACGCCTTTGCCAATGTATTTCCACTGATCCGGTGTTCTGAGTGTTACGTTGGTAGGGGCCGGTAAGGCAGCAGCGGCCATGGCCAATTCTCCATAACTGGCTTTCTGGCTACCGCAGATCACCATGCCGTTTTCAGTTTTGCAATCGCCCGGGCTCACGCCAAATTTCTGCGCAGCGGCTTGTATCAGCAATACCCTGGCGGTGGCACCCGCCTGGCGGTAGCGGTCAAACTCAGACCAGGTAGAACTGGAACCACCGGTAATCTGCAATCCGTACGCCGTGTGCACATAAGATTTGCCAGCGGGACTGTGCTCTATCGAAATATTTTTCCAGTCTGCATCCAGCTCTTCAGCTATCAGCATGCTGAGGGTGGTCCATACACCCTGCCCCATTTCTACATGGCTGAGGGTGATATTGATACTATCGTCTACGCCTACCCGTAAAAATGCATTGGGGGCGAAGTAGAGACCCGGTTTACCAGCACCCCTTCTTGCCAGTTCACGTGCGCTGGCGGGCAGCATAAATGATATAACGAGGCCACTGCCCAGCAATGCGCCTGATTTTAAAAACTGCCTGCGGTCTACATGAGAAGATGAACTCATTTGATACCTCCTTCTTTTTGAAGTTTTGCCGCCAGGTGAATGGCCTTGCGGATGCGCGGATAGGTGCCACAGCGGCATATATTACCGCTCATAGCATCGTCAATGTCTTTATCTGTTGGCTGCGGATTTTCGCGCAGCAGTTCTGCCGCGGCCATCAGCTGGCCAGACTGGCAATAGCCGCATTGCGGTACATCTTCCTGCAACCACGCTGTTTGCAGCGCATGGGTTGAGTCTGCGGATAAACCTTCAATGGTGGTAATTTTCTGGCCGATGGCACGGCTCACCATGGTTACACAAGACCGTACCGCTTCTCCATTCAGGTGAATGGTGCAGGCACCGCACTGTGCAACGCCGCAACCATATTTTGTACCGGTGAGGCCAAAGACATCGCGCAGCACACAAAGCAGCGGCATATCTGCAGGAACATCTGCCTCGTATTGTTTACCGTTTATGATAAAGTTTGCCATAAGCAATGATTTTTTACTTGAAGAAAAGGGAGGGATGGACGCAAAAAAGCGTACATGAAAATACGCTTTTGCAGAGGAAAATAAAATTCAATCTTCCCGACCAGAATGGTGGGCAGGCTTCACCTCGTTACATTATACAACTGTACGCGGCAAAAGGTTGCCAGGCATCAATGAGAGGTAAGCAACAGCGTTACGGCAGTATCAGGCATCGGCCTTTTTAAAAATGGAGCTGGCCACATGGCCTCCAAAACCAAAGGTATTGTTTAGCACATATTGCAGCGGCTGTTTTACTGCCTTGCCTAAGATAATATGCATACCCGCGGGCACTTTTTCATCAATGGTTTCTGTGTTGATGGTTGGCGGTATAATGCCATCTTTCAATGCCAGCACACTGATGACGCTTTCAATGGCGCCGGCGGCACCGAGAAGATGCCCGGTCATTGATTTGGTGGCGCTGATGGCCACCTGCCTGTCTCCAAAGGCACGTTTGATACCGTGCAGTTCACTGATATCGCCCAGGGGCGTAGAGGTAGCGTGTACGTTTATATAATCAATTTTATCTGCAGTAATATTAGCATCTGCCAGCGCTTTGGATATGCCGAGATAGGCGCCCAGTCCGTCTGGCGGTGTACCTGTAAGATGGTAGGCATCGCCCGCCATTCCGCCCCCTACCATTTCTGCGTAGATGGTGGCGCCGCGTTGTTTGGCATGTTCATATTCTTCCAGTATCAGCGCACCCGCACCTTCGCCCATTACAAAACCATCACGGTCTTTATCAAACGGACGGGAAGCGGTGGCAAAATGCTCGTTGTTTTTAGACAATGCCTGCGCAGAATTGAAACCGCCTACGGAAGATGGTGTAATAGCTGCTTCAGACCCACCGGCCACCATAATGGTTGCCTTGCCGAGGCGTATGGTATCAAAGGCGTTGATGATGGCGGTATTGGAAGAGGCACAGGCCGAAACTGTACAGTAATTGGGCCCGTATAGTTTGTTACGGATAGAGATAACGCCGGCCGCAATATCTACAATCATCTTTGGAATGAAGTAAGGATTGAAACGGGGCGTACCATCGCCGGTATGAAATTCACGGAGTTGTTCTTCAAAAGTGCCGATACCACCATTACCGGAGGCCCAGATAACGCCTACCTCGTAACGGTCTTTCTCCGGCATGCTGGCAAAATCAAGCCCAGCGTCTTTTATGGCTTCGTCCGTAGCCGCAATGGCGTACTGGGTAAAAAGATCGTATTTCTTTACTTCCTTTTTATCGATAAAGGCCTCTGCATCAAAACCGCGTACTTCGCAGGCAAAATGCGTTTTAAACTTGCTGGTATCAAATTTTGTAATGGCCCCTGCGCCGCTTTTTCCTGCTATTATATTTTGCCAGAATGTGCTAACCGTATTTCCCAATGGTGTTAAGGCACCAAGGCCCGTTATAACTACTCTTTTCATGGTTTTTATCTCCGCCTTTACCGTCGTTTGTGCAATGTCTGCTAAATGAGGGTGCAATTTATGTAATGACGGTTATATAAATGCATTTCAGGTCGTCCGGGCGGGGCCTACGCGTTGATAATCTACATTTTCATCATCATTTGGCCGGGGTAAAAGCGGATAAATATCTCCAAAGCCATCGGCCGCTTACCGTATGAAGGGTACAGGGTAGACGGACTGAGGTACAGGCTTCCCTGGCTGCCTGCAGCCAGCCTTGTTTTACCAATATGCAACAAATCATAGTTAAAACCGAGGGTGAAGGCATTTACAGGATAAATATTATCGTGGCCATAAACGGCTTCGTCCAGGTTCAGTTCTTCGGCAGATTTCTGCACCCATTCATACCGGGTATACAGCGCCAGTCTTTTCTTTGCAACGGCTAACTCCGCCAACGCTGCATGTTCTGCACTGTGCTGTGCTGTTTTATTCATTCCCCACAAGACAGTACTATTAACCAGGTATCCTCCACTGGTGGTAGTGCTGTAGCTTGCAGAAGCAGTGGTACGGTGAACATCTTCGTCCGGGTGCAATTGTTCGGGACTTTTTATAAATCCATATGAAGCCTGCAGCGCCCAGTGTGCGGAAGGATTGAAGGATAGCCGCGCGCTGCGCGAGTCGAACCGCGGTTTATCAAAGTTATATCGCTGATCATCCGGTTCTCTTCCGGTAAAGGAAGAGGTTTCCAGCTTCAGGTTTTTGTACCGGATGCCGAGAGTAGCAACACCAAAACTTATATGGGTAGCGTCTGACCAGTGGTGAGATAAAGGTGCGTCCGGGTTGTTGAGCGCCGAAGGCCGGTGCATGAATGCCACGGGGCCCAGTGCAGGCTCTCCGGGGTAACCTACATACACAAACACATCTGTGTTGGCCGAGAGTGCATGGGCGTAACTAACGGAGAGTTCTGCAAACAGATCGTGCGGGTGTTGCCTGTCTACTATTGGCTGGCCTTTGTATGCCTCGCCACTTTGAAACAAAAGGGGGTAGCCATTGCTGCCGGTGAGCGCGTCTAGTGAGAGCATACTGCTGAAATGAAAGAGTCCGCGTTTACCAACGGCACGCTGCCCCATAAACATGAGCCAATCGGGCGCATCCCATTTTTCACTACCCCTGCTACCTTTATTGCCCACATCCTGTTTGTTATACCGTAAAAAAAGATTGCCGTGCAGCATGAACATCCATGGGCCGGCATGCTGCATATAGCCATACATGGGTGATGCATCTGGCAACCAGCCCGTACCGGAGCCATTGCGGTTCATGGGCAGGTTCTTTGAAAAGGAATGGCTCATCATAGATGGCTCGCCCATTTTGTGCGACATAGCCGCATGTGCGCCTGAAGGCATTGTATCTGTTGAGGCCGATTTTTTTGTCGTGCTATCCTGCATCATATGGTGCTCATGTTGTGCAAGGGCAGGCAGTAGAAAAGAAACAAACGTAGCGGCCAGCAGGTATTTTTTCATCTGTGCTGATTTTAAATTGGGTGAATATTAAAAAAGCATGAGCACTAACATAATGGCACTCATAAAAATCATTAAACCATCTTCTATAATGGTAACCGTACTCATGGGCAGCTTGAATACAGCGCCAAGGCAGGCGCACTGGATACTGCGTTTACTGATTACCGATTGTAATACCCCAATAATGCTGATGCCCATCAGCAGCAGGGTAGCAATATTTGTACCGGCGGCATTGGGGAAGATCAGGAAGGCAATGCCGAGTGCCAGTTCTAAGAATGGATATAGAATACCCCAACCACGCCACCGGCGGGCAACAATATCATACATAGCATAGCTGTCTGCAAACGCGGAGATATCAAGCAGTTTAAAGAAAGAAAAAGTAATAAAGAAACCAGCCATAAAATGTTGCATCCATTGTTGCAGATCAAAATGGCCGTTAACCGCTTGTATAATGAGGCTGATGCCTGTGATGTACGCAAAAATTAAGACCACCGGCTTGTAGGTCTGCCACCAGGAACTGGCATCCGCTTCTTTAGCGTCTTCGCCGGCAGCTGTAATGGTATAATTGCCGGCTTTTGCAATGGCTGCTTGCAACTCTGGGGTAGATATATGCTGGTCCATGGAGATGGTGGCCTGCGGAGCAGCCAATTGTACTTCGGCTTCTGTAATATGTGCTGTAGTAAGTAAGGCAGATTTTACTTTGGCTACGCATTTACTGCAGGTCATACCGCTGATATTATATTGATGTGTCATAGCAATGTTTTTTTTACAATACAAAGCTACACAGCGCAGCAGCGGAAGTTGTTATACTTTAACGGATATGATTTATATCTTTTTAGGTTTACAGGCTGTCTAGCGGCTTGCGGGTATGCCGCGCATTCTTTTTAAAATAAGAGGGTGTTAAGCCGGTTACTTTTTTAAATTGTGCAGAGAGATGTGCCACGCTGCTGTAATCCAGCTTGTCTGCAATTTCACTGAGGCTTAGCTGATCATACACCAGCAGTTCTTTTATTCTCTCTACTTTTTGCTGAATGGCATACTGCTCTATAGTAATACCCTCTACTTCAGAAAACAGTTTACTGAGAGAAGAATAATCTTTATGCAGCTCAGCGGCCAGCAGCTGTGAGAGGTTTTTATTGCTGCGGAGCGCTTCGGTATAATGAACTTTATTGATAATGATGTTCTTGATCTTTGCTACTACTTTCGCTTTTTCATCATCCAGCAGTTCAAAACCAAGCGGCAATAAGCCTGCCTGTAATGATGCTATTTGTTGTTGATTGAGTGCTTCAGACAATGCCACTTCGCCCAGTGATACTGACTTAAAGGGTATAGCCGTCTCCTCCAGCACCTGCTGCACTGCAGCAATGCAACGGTTACACACCATATTCTTTATGTAAACGGTTGTTGGGTCTTTCATGTAACACAAAGGTACAACAGCCTACGCGCAATTACGGCTGTGCATCAGGCCGGCAGGTGAAGCAGTTCTTTTACGGCGGCGCGGGCAAAAGGCAGGGTGGGCAGGGTGGCAATGATACTGATGTCTTGCTGCAAGCTACTTTCATTGTCTAAAAATGCAAAGATAGATTGCGGTGTATTGTTTTTAAACATACTGCTGAAGACCTTACTACCGGTAACGCTTCGACGCTGCAGTACGCGGAGCAGTACGGCATCATAAAAAGGGTACCTGGCAGCAACCGTCGCCGGGCGTACAGCGCTAGATAATCCGTTTTTCTGCAGCTGGGCAACAATGGCAGCGCTTTGTTTTTGAATAAACTGGAAGGTATAGCCAGAGGAGGCTTTTGTTTGTCCACCGGCGGTTCCAATATGATAGCAGCCATTTGCATACCAGGGAAAGCGCGCATTGGTCATGGGGATAACGCCAAACTCTTCTTCTGCCACTGTATAGGCATCTGTCTTCAACCATTCATGCATATAGTTGGCCAGCCCCTCATCATAGGCGGCAGGTGGTAATAGCTTTTCTGAAAACAGGGTATATTCTACCAGTGCACGGGTGGCAGACAATGGCAATACGTATACAAAGGAAGTTCCGTGTTGCTGATCTATTCTGAAGTCCATCAGTGTAGCCTGGTCGCCATCAAAAAACGGCCGGTCGGTTTCTATCATCCAGCCCTTAAAATGCTGGAGCAGGTATACGGCTTTCTGTGCACGCGCGGCTGCTTCACTCCAGAGAGAAGTAAACACAATGTCTGCCATGTATTCATGCGGAATGTTGTTGATGCGCAGTTGCGTGTGTTTTTCACTACGGGTAAGTGCTGATACGGTACCATTGATGATTTCTATTTCAGGCCTTTGGCGGATGATGCTGAAACAATGCTGGTAAAAATCAAGGCCGCGAATCATCTTGTAGTGGTAGGGCGCTATTTGCAATTGCCTCGAAAAGCCGGGTGAATGAAACCAGAGATGATTCCATTGCTTACTCACCAGGGGTTCAAAAAAACCTTCGCCTTTTTCCCAGAAGCACCAGGTACGGTCGTTCGACTGCTTGTCAGATTTATCAATCAGCAGTATGCGTTTGCCGGTGCAGAGACCGGCATGGATCATGCGTGTAAGCAGGCTTAAGCCAGCGCAACCGGCGCCAATGAATATATAATCATATTGCTTCATGGAGAGAGAAGACTCATTGTAATTGATAAATAAAAATCCCGCCGGGGCGGGATGCTGTTAACCAGCTGTACTGGTAATAGTAATGTTTATGCGGGTTAGTTTTTTGCAGACCGCATCAGTTCACGATCACGCTTTACCTTTTCCCAATATTTCTTTGCCACGTAGAGCATACCAAATGATTCACCTTCTTCTTTCTCCAGGTGTTTATGGTGCATTTTATGCGCCCAGCGTACGGTTTTTATATACGTGCTTTTTGAACGCGTAAACCATTTGATGCGCTGGTGAATAATAACATCATGCACCAGGAAGTAAGCAACGCCGTAGGCCATAATGCCAAAGCCGATGGCCTGCAGCCAATAGATGCTGTACATGGTGCCCATTAAAATGCTGAAAAAACTGGGTACGGCGAAGATGATAAAAAATGCATCATTGCGTTCAAAAAAGCCGGGGCCTTTTTTATGATGGTCTTCATGCAGGTACCAGAGAAACCCGTGCATGATGTATTTATGGGTAGCCCATGAAACGCCTTCCATAATGAGGAAAACGCCTACCACAATGCCTGTATATGCTAACCAATGCATGTTACCTGTTTTATGCCACTTCTTTTATGGCGGATTCTTCTTTTACCCATTTTTCTATCAGCGGAAACGCAATGGCAAACCAGGATGTATATTTTGAAGGGTGAGAGGCCAGTGAATCCCTGGTAGCTTCCATGCTTTTAAAGCAGTAGTCATTCACCTCTCCCTTATCTGGTGTTATTGCGCCGTCGTATACGCCGGCAAAGACATGGTCAAACTCATATTCCGTAAGGCCATTATCGAATGCTGTGCGATAGGTAAATTCAAAAATTTTTTTTAGTTCGGTAGTAAAGCCCATTTCAAACTGCAGGCGGTTGGCGGCCGCCAGCAGGGTATCTTCTCCGGGGCGGGGGTGGCTGCAGCAGGCGTTTGTCCATAAGCCTGCGCTATGGTATTTTTTAAGGGCGCGTTGCTGCAGCAGCATTTCTCCTTTGCTGTTAAAAATAAAGACGCTGAATGCGCGGTGCAACAATGCCTTGCGGTGTACTTCCATCTTTTCCATGGTGCCTACCGGTTCATCCTGTTCATTTACCAATATAATATCGTGTGTAACCAAGTGTTGTTTATTTATACAAAGGTACTAAAATACGTGCCGGGAAGCCCCTGGCATCAGATTAGTTTTAACCTGTTTTTTACCCCTGCCCGCAGTATAATCAGGGCTTTGCTGTAGTTGGGGATGCGGATGCGCTGTTCAAGAATGCGCGCGGGCTGTACCTTCCTTATTTTTTTGAAAAGTGATAGATAATACTTGTACGCAACGTATACGCCAAAACGCGCTTTTACGGGTAAGCGTAAAATGCCATCATAGGCCTGGTTAAAATCCTGCTGTATATCGGCTTCAATCTTTGTTTTTTCCTGGTCGGTAAAATTTTTAAAATCGCAGCCCGGGAAATAGATTCTCTGCAGGCCATCGTAATCAGCCTTTACATCGCGCAGGAAATTTACTTTTTGAAAGGCAGCGCCCAGTGAGCGTGCGGGGGCTTTTAATTTTTCATAATTTTCTACATTGCCGTCACAGAATACATACAGGCACATAAGGCCAACGGTTTCTGCCGAGCCATAGATGTATTCTTCGTATTCATTAGAATTGTAGGTGGTGAAGTGCAGGTCCATTTCCATGCTTTTAAAAAAAGCATCAATGAGCGCATGATCAATGCTATACTGGTTAACGGTTTTCTGAAAGCTGTTGAGAATGGGATTGAGGCTGAGCCCGCGCTTGATGGCCTCGTAAGTTTCTTCTTTAAATTGAGCCAGCAGTGTGGCCTTGTCAAAATCATGAAAAGTGTCTACAATTTCATCTGCAAACCGTACAAAGCCGTAGATATTGCATACGGGCTGCCGGAGATCCTTGTGCAGCAATTGAATGGCCGAAAAGAAGGAGGTGCTGTACTGTTTTGTAGTATCGCAGCTGCAACGTTCACTCACCTTCTGAAATAAGTGCATCATGCAAATTAATCCTGGTTTACTTAACTATTAAAATACTTTATTACTTCACCGGCTACTACTTCACCGCTGATAAGCGATGGTGGTACGCCTGGTCCGGGTACGGTTAACTGCCCGGTATAGAAAAGGTTCTTGATCTTTTTGCTTCTGCAAGAGGGTTTTAATACCGCGGTCTGCAGAAGGGTATTTGCCAGGCCGTAAGCGTTGCCCTTAAAAGAGTGATACTCGCTTATAAAATCACTTACGGAGAAGGACCGCTTGCAGATGATATGTTCCTTTATCGGTTCTCCCAGTCTATCCTCCAGCCGGCGGATAATCCTTTCACAATAATCATCTCTCAGTTCATTGGTATCACCCTGCAGCCCGGCAGCTACGGGTACCAGTAAAAATAGATTTTCACAACCGGGCGGTGCCGCTGTGGTGTCTGTTACGGATACGGCGCTAACGTAAAACATAGGGTCAGAAGGCCATGCCGGTGTACTATAAATTTCTGCGGCATGTTGTTCAAACGAGGTATCAAAAAACAATGAATGGTGCTGAATACCGGTCAGCTTCTTATTGAGGCCTATGTAATAAAGCAGGCAGGAGGGCGCCATCACCCTGCTGTTCCAGTATTTATCATCATAAGACCGGTGTTCTGGCAGCAGCCATTTTGTTTCTGCATGATGGTAATCTGCAGCTACAATTACAGCATCTGCGGTATATTGTTGGTGGTTGGTGATAATGTTATTGGTCTTTTTTGCATCTACCGTAAGCTGTTGCACTTCCTGGTTAAACATAAATTGCACGCCCTGGTCGATGGCCGTCTGGTACATGGCCTCCACAATTTTGTACATGCCACCTTGCGGGTACCAGGTGCCGCCTTCTATATCAGCATAGTTCATGAGGCTGTACAATGCAGGTATATCTTTTGGCAGAGCACCGAGGAACAGTACAGGAAACTCTAGCAACTGCCGCAAGCCGGGGTCTTTAAAATATTTATGAACATGCTTTTTCATGGATGTAAAAACATCCAGCTTAAAAACACCTTTCATAAAATCAAGGTCAAGAAATTCACTGAAGGATTGTCCTGGTTTAAACACCAGGTTTTCCATACCGGCCTTGTATTTAAAGGCGGCTTCTGCCAGAAATTTCTCCAGCTGTTCACCCGCACCGGGCTCCCTTTCTTCAAATAACTTTTTTAATGCAGCAGAACCGGCGGGTATGTCTGTAATGCCTTCCTTCCAATATACACGGTAAGAAGGGTCCAGCCGTTGCAGTTGATAAAGGTCGGCCAAATTTTTGCCAAACCTGGCAAAATATCTTTCAAAGACTTCCGGCATCCAGTACCAGCTGGGGCCCATATCAAAGGTAAAACCCTGGTCTTGCCACTGCCGGGCCCTGCCGCCGGGGCCGGCATGTTTTTCTAAAACGATAACCTCATAACCCGCCTTCGCCATAAAAGACGAAGCAGAAAGACCTGCAAAACCACTGCCTATAACGATAACTTTTTTTGCCAATCTTTCTGTTCAGTCAATCTTTAAAATCTCTGCACCTGGGCTTTTAAAAGCTTGCGCGCAAAGTGTATCCGGCTTTTGATAGTACCCAACGGCTCTTCCAGCATGTCTGCAATTTCATGGTATTTGTAGCCATCAAAATACAACAGGAAGGGGTTCCGAAAGATCTCAGGCAGCTGGTGTATTGCCTGCTGAATGTCCTTCAGTTTTAAAATGCTTTCTGCGGCGTTGGCGGTGGTTACCTGTGCCTGGTTTAAGAGAAAATCATTGGGTGTACTGTCGAAAATGGTATTCTGTTTTGCTTTCCGGCGGTAGTTGTTAATGAATATGTTGCGCATGATGGTGTACAACCATGCCTTGATATTCGTTCCCACATTGTACTTGTCTTTATTGGCAAGTGCACGGTACAGCGTTTCCTGGTAAAGGTCTTGCGCTGCATCTGAATCTCTCGTAAGCGTAACTGCGAAAGGTTTTAAAAATTCTGAATTGTTAACCAGCATTTGATTGAACTCTAATGATGCCATAACAATTTATGTTTAAGTATTTATTACACAAAATTAAACACTATTTTGGGAAATAACCAAATTTGGGCAGTAAGAATCTGTTAATACCTGCCTTTTTATGGCCTATTCTTAATGGTATTTAATGGATATCCCGGTACTGTTCACAAATAATATACCGCAGACAGGGGACGGCAGATTGTCATTATACGGAGATAAGCGGTTGGCGGATTAGATAACGGAAATATAATCTATTACTTCCTGGAGGGAGGTTTTAAAGCTGATTTTGGGCGGCAGTTGCTTTTTGTAGGAGGCAGTGAGCTGTCCTGAAATGATCATCGGGAAATCTTCCATGCGGGTGTGGGCCTGGTGGAGAAACTTTTCAAAATTGAAACTGCCGGTGGCGGAGGTGATATGAGTATATAAATAATCAGGCTTCTTCACTTTGCAGACAAACTCCAGGTCTGCCATGGGCACATTGGCACCCAGGTAGAGGGTTTTGATACCGCGTGATTTTAAAAGGAAACAGATGTACAGCAATCCCAGCTCATGGTGCTCACCTTCGGGCAAAAACAGCAGTACCAGCTTATTTGTGCTGATATGCGTAAACACGGTTTCAATACCTGCAATCAGCTTCTGCCGGATGATATTGCTTACCAGGTGTTCCTGGGCAGGGTTGATATGATCGGTTACCCAGAGAATGCCGATACGTTCCAGGAAGGGAAAAATAATCTGCGTAATGGCCTTATCAAAGCCGCGGGCGGCAATGTAATTGTCCAGCACCTCCTCAAACGCGTCTACGTTCATATCTACCATGAACTGTATCATGTCATTTACAATGCGCTCCTGCTGCGCCTGTACATTGGAGAGGGCCACAATTTTCTCGTGAATTTCAGCCGGGCTCATCTTATTGATATGAGAAATCTTGAAGCCGTATTTATTAAGGAGGGAGATGTTAAGGATTTTCTTCAGCTCATCATTGCTGTAGTAGCGGATATTTGTTTGGGTACGCTGGGGTTTTATAAATGCGTAGCGCTGTTCCCAGATACGGATGGTATGGGCTTTAATACCGGAGAGGTTTTCGAGGTCCTTTATGGTAAACGCGTTCATATGGTTAGAACATTTCTGTGCCGCAAATGTTTGCAGCCTCCCATTTATTTTGCACCACCAGCAGCCGGCGATGCGGTGCCGCCAAGAAAAAGTTAAAGCTTATCGTAAGTAAAAAGCGGCCGATAGGAATTCAATTCATAAGACAAAACGCTTGCAAACCCTGCTGTTTTGGCACCTGTTGTAGCAGCTTATAGGCTCCAGTAAGCGCGTTGTACAATCTTGTTTTTGTAGATGCCCTTGAGGTCAAAAATCATGGCATTGGGCTGTGTGATGGAAGCAAAATAATCATCTGTGAGGGTGCGGTAAGCGGTATGGGGCACCGTTATGATAACGGCGTCATAATCATTGCGCAGGCTACCGGCCAGCTGAAGGCCGTATTCATGCGCTACCTCATCCGGCTGGGCATAGGGGTCTTCCACATCTACCTGAATATTGAAGGCCAGTAACTCCTTTACGGTGTCTATGATTTTGGAGTTGCGGATATCCCCTACATTTTCTTTAAAGGTGACGCCCTTTACCAGTACGCGGGGCTCGGTTGCATGGCGGAGAACATGGGTAATCACCTTGCGGGATACATACCTGGCCATATCATCATTGATGGCGCGACTGGCAGTAATCACCCTGGAGGTATAGCCCAGTGAGGAGGCTTTGTGGGTTAGATAGTAAGGGTCTACGCCAATGCAGTGCCCGCCTACAAGGCCGGGCTGAAAGGGCAGGAAATTCCATTTGGTGGCCGCCGCGTCCAGCACATCAAAGGTATTGATGCCCATATGATCAAATATCATGGAGAGCTCGTTCATAAGGGCGATGTTAAGGTCGCGCTGCACATTCTCCACTATTTTGCTTGCCTCCGCCACTTTAATGGAGGGCGCGCGGTAAACGCCTGCGGGCACCACTAACTCATATACTCGGGCTATTTCTTCCAGTGCCGTGGCATCTATGGCCGATACAACTTTTGTAACGGTGGCAAGGGTATTCTTCTCGTCCCCCGGGTTGATGCGTTCTGGCGAGTAGCCCAGCTTAAAGTCTTCGCCTGCCTTTAGGCGAGAAACGGTTTCCAGCAGGGGCAGGCAGTCTTCTTCTGTACAGCCCGGGTAGGTGGTAGATTCATACACTACATAATCCCCTTTTTTCAGCACAGCGGCTACGGTGGCTGATGCCTGCAGCAATGGCTGCAAGTCAGGCACATTGTATTTGTCAATGGGCGTAGGCACTACAATGATAAAGAAACGGGCGTCTTGTAACAAGCTTGGGTCAGCCGTATACAGCAGACTTCCTGCAGTACCCGGCAGCGTATGAGCATCGCTGTTAGTTGCCTGTGCTGCCTGCAGCTGGCTGATTTTTACGGCATCATTATCATAACCAATTACGGCCAGGCTTTGGGCAAAGGCCTTTGCCAGTGGCAAGCCTACATAGCCAAGCCCTATAACGGCAAGGGGCGCTTTCTTTTCTAGCAGTTGCTGGTAAATAGTCATGGTGTAAGTGGGTTGCAGGTGCTGGAGCAAGGTAAAAGCATCTGCCCTTACTCGCAATCAGTTAGGCGGCGAGCATAGGATTGAGAAGACGGCCCTGCTGTAAGAGCTGCTGCACGGCGGGCATGATATGCTTTCCCTGCCGCAGGGCATCCAGGTGGCGGTGGTGATGAAGATCTGTACCCACCAGGTCTATAAAATTTTTACTGATGAGCCAGTTGGCCAGTTCCTGCGGGGTTTTTCCATAATAGCCTGTGAGCGATAGAAGATTCAATTGCAACAGGCAACCCATGCTCTTAAAATCCTGGTAAATTGTTTTATTGGAGGCAAAATAAGCATATCGTTCAGGATGTGCCAATACGGGCTCGTAACCTTTTATCTGTAATTGAAAAAGTTGATCTTTCAGATCAAGCGGCGGCGCTACAAACGAAAATTCTACCAGTACTTTTTTTCCGCTGAGGGTGAGCAATGGCTGATCATTCTTTACCTGTTCGTTAAAGTAATCATCCATATAATATTCTGCTGCCGCCCGGATATTGTTTTTTGCATCTGCGGCCAGCAGGTTTTGCAATGCGGCATCAATGCTGGAAGCTGTATTCTTGTACATATCCCACATGATATGCGGGGTAGCTATAAATTTTGAATAGCCCAGCTCTTCAAGTCCTTTTTTTAAAGTGACAGAAGTGACTGTATCCGGGGAGCCATCATCAATGCCGGGTAGCAGGTGAGAATGCATGTCCGTTACAAGGCCGCTAAGATCTACGCCTGGGGAAGATTTTTTTTTGAAGATGGAAAACATAGGGTTATTGTGAACTGCTGGTTACAGGTAGTACAAAATAATACATCCCTCCTATTTCACAAGGTATTGTGGAATTTTTCTCAATGGTTTAAGGTAAACGGTAAAGAAATGCGGGCGTTTGTTGATAAGTCGCCATGCTTTTGCATCTTCACGGTTTGCCCTGAAGCGGTTGCGCAGTGATGCATTGCTGATACCACCAGAGCGCATCTTTACAAGTATGGAGGGTATATAGGTTGCGGTGTAACCGTGCATATAGAGAATACGGAGCATGATTTCATAATCGGCCGCGCTTTTGAGGTCTGTGTTAAAAAGGCCCACTTTATCATATACATGTTTGCGGACAAAGAATGTGGGGTGTGGTGGCATCCATCCGTATAGAAAATTTTCACGGGTAAACTTTCCGGCTTTCCAGGTGCGGAGCACTTTATGAAGATTGTGGGTGTGCACATATTGCAGGTCTCCATAAACGCAATCTGCCCCCGTTTCTTTAAATGCGTTGGCTACATTGCTGAGCACCTGGTTGTCTGCATAAATATCATCACTGTTTAGAATGCCTACAATGTCTCCGCTGGCCAGCTGCAGGCCTTTGTTCATGGCATGGTAAAGTCCGGCATCAGGTTCTGAAATAAACTTTGTAACGTGTGAGAAGCGGCTTACAATAGCGGGCGTTTCGTCGGTCGACTTTCCATCAATTACTATATGCTCGATATTATCATATTGTTGTTCACCTATGCACTGCAGTGTATCACTGATGGTGCCGGCACTGTTATATGATACGGTAATGATGGAGATACGCATAGGGACTGCAATATCAATTTTTTCGGGCAATCAGAAAAATTGCCGTAACGGATAATACCAGCGAAAGGAGCAGCAACCACCAATAAACGCCGGATGAAGTAGTTTGTGTAACTGGCAGTGGAGCAGCGGGGCTTTCCGGCAGCATGGTTTTTTGCACGGGTACCGCCACGGCAACGGCTATTTCAGGTGTATGTGATATGGAGAGGGTAAATGCGGGGTGGACAGGCTTTCCACCAGAAAGCCATTGAATCACAATGTTTTTAAATTCAGTGCCCTTGTATTGATTGTCTGCTTTTACCATTGCTTCCTTGGCAGCAAACAAGCCTGCAAATGAAGCATAGGGCGAAGGTTGCAGAATAGAATAGGCAATTTCTGTGGCAGAAAAATTCATGGTATAGAAATTATCTTCCCTGAAATCATCCGTCAGCGGCATAGCGCTCACCATTTCAATATCTATTCCAATGCCCCCGTTGTTATTATTTACTGGCGCATGGTTGAGTTCGCTGTAAGTAATGGCAGGAGCTGCGGCAGCAACTGCGTTGTCATTGGAACCTGTAACAGATGCTTTATTGCCATTGAGCTGTTGTTGCAACTCACCAAAGCTGCGGAGGTTTTGATAATTATTGATAACGATGCCCGCATCGGCCAGTTTGCCATACATGCGGTGTAGTACAATGGAACTGTTTACTGCGGAGCGATCAATGATGGTGGTTTCGTTGATCTGTGCAACAGGTACTTTTACAAACAGGCTTATAATTTCTTTCGCTTTCTCCTCCATGGTTAAAATCCTTTAAAGCAGCGCTGGCAGATATAGCCTGGTTGTCCATCTGGCTGTATACAGGCTGCAAAGCCAACATCGGTAATGTCTTCTGCCAGCGTGGTAAAACATTTAAAACAGGCAATGCTGCTGGTTTTGTAGCTGGCATCTGCGCGGTAAGATTCCAATCGCGTTTTCAGTTCTTTTAAAAATAGTGCCACCTGTTTGCCTTCAGTTACGCGATGATCAAAACTAAGGCTGATGATACAGCGTTCCAGTTTTTCGTCTATAGAGGAGAGCCCCAGTATGGCGCTGTTCATGGTATTTACCAGGGGCCTGAAAAAATGGACGGCTTCGGCAGAAAGATCGGTTATGGTAAAACTGATATCGGTAAGGTCTTCAATCTGCAGTTTATCATCAAGGTATTTCTCTGAAAGACTTAATATGCTTTCTTCAATGGCGGCAAGTGTTTTTTCATTGGTAGCCGGCAGTCGCAAGACTTTTAATCCTTTATCAATATCAATGGCAAAGCCCACATTCACTTCCTTGTAAAACGCAATACCCTCAGGCGTGTAGTACGCGTTCAAGACGGGGTACTTTTTTAATAAGCGGGCGGTTTCATAGACCAGCAAGGGCAACAATGAATTTTTGAGGTATCGCAAGGATTCATTGAGGTGAACAAAAATGCCACCCGTTTCTACCAGGGTATTGATGGTGCTTGTTAAACCGGTGGATTGAATATCTGCCAGGTAATTTATCTCTCGTTTCTTACCGGAAGTCAGTTTCTCCACTACCCATTTTTCATTGGAGACTACCGGTGTGGCAACGGTTTTACTGGGCGCAGGTGCGGGACGGGCGGCATGGCCATTACTGGCGGCGCTGGCCGTCTGTATACCCAATACTGCTTCCGCATCTGCCCTACTTACAAAATCTCTTCCCTTAAACAGGGATGCATCAGCACCGGCGGCGGCCAGCAGGCTGGCGGCAGCATCGGAGAAGATGGTAGGTCCTTCCCAACTAATAGCGTTTGCAGCGGGCATTGCAGGTGAGATGACTATTGGAGCAGCAGTAGCATTCACCTTAGCGGGTTGATGAGTGGCTTCCAGCTCAGTGGAAAGCTCAAAGACTTTTGCCACTACCTGGTTCACCTCGTAATCATTGCCCACTTCACAAAAATACTGCACAAATCCGCTGGCGTCTGCCACAACTTCATAGGTGGTTTTAGAGGTTTCAAAAACCATCAGTTGATCGCCTGCTTTCACTGCCGCACCGTTGGCAAAGTTTATTTCCACCACGGTAAGCGTGGTGTCATTCACTGCCAGCAAGGGCACTTTTATCTCCTGTACAACTGCCATTAAGTAAAGAATTGTTTTATTTGGCTGATGATGCTTGCTTTGTCTGGCAGCACCATGTTCTCTAATGATTTTACTGAGGGGATGGGTACGGGCAGCGCGGCAATCCGTTTCATCTGGAGGTGTGTTTTGCTTATTTCCGCCACAGCGGCTACCAGTTCTGCGCCAATACCTGCATAGGCGGTACCCTCTTCAATCACCAGCAAGCGGCCGGTTTCCGCAGCAGATGCCGCCACCAAATCAACCGGTAATTGAGAAATCAGGCTCGGCACTATCAATACCGGCTTGAGGTCTGTTTGTATAAAAAGATCTTCCAGCGCGGCGGCCACTATGTCTGCCATGCCGCCATAGGCTACAATGCTGATATTGGCTTTAGAAACCGCGGGCCTGATGCGCACCACGGGGTAGGCATCCTGGTTTTGCTCGTAAATAAAGTTTTTAAAAGTATGCTGTAAGATTTTCTTTCCGTAATCGGTTTTATTTTCTATGACCAGCACCGGGTGCTGCTCTTTGTATACAGCTGCATAGATAATGGCCGGGTTGATAAGTGTGTTGATGGCCACTGTCTTTACATTGTCTATCCCCACTAAAAATTTATCCAGCGTTTGTGAATGGGTTGGGCCATAGCCTCTCCTGGCACCCATGGGGGTGCGAATGACCACGGGGCAGTTCACCTTCTTATTAAACATATGGTGAAACTTGGAAGCGTGGTTGATGATTTGGTCGAACGCCAGCGTCATAAAATCACCAAACATTATTTCTGCAAAGGGCTTGAAGCCGTTGAGGGCAAGTCCGTTGGAGATACCTGTGATAGCGGCTTCAGAAATAGGCGTGGTGAAAACCTGCCCGGGCCTTAGCTGCGATAATTCTTTTGTTACCTTAAAAGCGCCGCCATAGGGCGATAAAATATCTTCACCCAGGAAGATGGTATGCGGATCTTCTTCAATTTTCTCTTTGAAGAAACGATTGATTAATTCTACCTGCCGTTTATTGATGGGTTCTATTGGCGTCCAGTGTTCATTGGTAAGCTGTTCTGCTGGTGTATAGTAAGCGGAGAGCGGCAAATCTTTTTCCTGCAGAATTTCTTCCACCATATGGTCTATCTCTTCGCTGATAGCATCCTGGTAAATTTTATAGTAAGAAGGCGAATCATTTTCAAAGACCTGCAAAAAGTCTTTGGCGCGATAGCCGCTAACGATAGAAGGATCGCGGTCGTCATCACCCTTTGAATGGGCATTTAGTCGGTAAGTATCCACCAGGAAAAACGCGGGCTTTGTTTCATCACGCACATACTCTATGGCTTCCCTTGCTTCGCTCATGAGCAATTCAGGGTTCCATGTATCGCTCTTAAATGTTTTTATGCCGAAGGCGGCAGCACGCGCACGGATATCGCCGGCAAGGTTCAGGTGTTGCGGCGTGGATTGTGCAAAGAAATTATTCTCGCAAACAATGAGCAGCGGTATCTCCCATTTGGAGATGATGTTCATGGTTTCATAAAGAGCGCCTTCTCCCAGCGTTCCATCTCCAATGAAGACAATGCCAATGGCGCCGTTTTGCCTGAGCTTATTGGCCAGTGCGTAGCCGGCGGCCACGGGTACAATACCACCCTGTATACCGTTGGAAAAAAAGTTATTGTTGCAGAGATGCTGGCTGCTGCCAATACCACCGCTGGTACCAGAAGCCTTACCCAGTAGTTCTGCCAGCAGTCCGCGCGTATCTCCGGTAAAAGCGATGTAATGACCATGGCAGCGGTGATTGGAAAATACAAAGTCTTTTTTCTTGAGCTGACCGGCAAAGGCAACGGCTGAAAATTCTTGTCCCACGCAGGTATGCACGGTACCATTGAGTTTTCCTTCTGAGAAGAGCTGCAGGAATTTCTCCTCCACCTTGCGTATGCGGAGGGCTTCTTTTATATGACGGTGAGACAATTTTAGTTTTTCTACATCCATAGCTTTATAATTGCATGCACATGCCTAAACAACCTCAATGGCAAGATGACCTCTCCGGCATTTCATGATTGGCTTATAACTGGTTTTATACAATGCCAGGAAATCGTAGAACGCACGAAATTCATGAGCCCCCTTTGTGATGGAAAAAATGTCATCAAAAATGATGATATCTCCGGCCATCAAAAGTGACTGTAATTGTATCAGGGTGAACAGTGTAGCATTGTACAAATCAACATCAATATGTACGACCTTTCTTTTTGTTTTTTTTATTTGGGGGAGGTAAACTGGCAATGTGTCCTGGATAAGGCCTGTTTCAAAATTTACCCTGCTATCACTGATATCAGGTAAATTACCCTGCGCCGAGTAACTCCCCTTTTTTTCGTTCCCCCAGTCTTCCGGCAATCCGGTAAACGTATCAAAACCACTGAACAAAGAGTTTTCATTCTTATTATTATTAACCCAGATTTTAAAAGTCTGTCCTCTGAAAACACCAAATTCAAGGAAATGTATTTCTGAAGACGGATTAACATATTTTGAGGAAAGCTCCTCATGCATAACAATCCTGTCTTCAACAACGGTTGTATCCAGCGAATTATAGAACGCCTCACATTGTATAAAATAGCCCGTGTTGATAAAACTATTGGAAAACCAACGCGTGCCCATCTTTGAAAACGGCTTATAGGAAGTATGAAACAAACTTTTAACCAATTCTTTCATGTAATACGATTCTTTTAATAATTCATGCTAATAAAAATCTTCCAAGATAAATCTACATTCTATGACCCTGCTATAAAATCGTTCTTTCCAGTACCGGTATTGCCGGGTTACCTTTATAAATAATGTATGGTTCCATTTTCTTTTCGGCCACCGAATTTATACCCAGTATACTATGAGAACCTACCACCACGCCGCCAAAGACCACTGCCTTTGCGCCAATCCACGCACCATCTTCCAACACAATAGGATACGATAAAAAATCAAACTTTTCTTTTGTATGGTCATGACTGCCGGTCAACAACATGGCACCCTGCGAGAGGGTGACGCTATTGCCCATGGTGACCATGGAGAGGTTATCGATCCAAACCTCTTCGCCCAGCCAACAATCATTGCCAATGATCAGCTTCCAGGGATATTTAATATTTACCGATGGTTTTATCAATACCCCCTTGCCCACTTTGGCACCAAATGCCTTTAACAAGCTCACTTTTGTGGAAGAAAGAATATTAAACGGGTTTTTAAAGAAAATAATATTAACCAGGTACCATAGGAATTGCCTGGCACGGGAAGCACCGATATCTATAGTGGTACGGTATAAGGCGTTATTTACTTTCTTTGGTGTCATGAAAACAAGCGGTGGTAGTCTTTTTTAAGGTCCGGGTTATCAATAAACGCTTTGGCATATTGGTAGGCCCCGCGGCACCATTCGTCAAAGATAGCCTGATCCCAGGCAGCAGCCTTTTCTATGGCGGCTACAAATGCCTGCGGCTTCTGAAGGGGCAAATCCCAGCCGGCATGTTGCTGTTCCAGGCCCAGCCAGGGTGTTTGGTTGCTGATGAGCACGGGCCTGCCCGCCAGCAGTGATTCAAAAATGGCATGACCGAAATTTTCTCCCTGCGTAGGCAGTATAAACAACTGTTGGTCTTGCAGCAATGGTAATAAAGCGTGATTGGGCAATGATCCGCCGTAGGTAACCACAATATTGGGAGGCATTACGGCCATGGCGGCATTGCATTTCTGCCAATATGCGGCGTCTTCCACCGGTCCGATGATGGTCAATGAAACATTGGCTTTTACGTCTTTCAATATGTCCAGCAGCAGCAATAAATTTTTTATAGGGTGGATGCGTGCTATAAAGATGCAAGAAAGTGTACCGGGCTGTTTGTGTTTTGTTGTAAAGACCGGCTGTTTGGTGTTGGGTAAATCATCTGCCAGTAATACATCGCTGCCGGGGAAATATTGGAGTATGGCCTCTTTCTCCCGTTCGCTGGTGGCC
>DATJGC010000546.1:0-4886 GCA_035495345.1 Chitinophagaceae bacterium
CCAGGGAATGGCAGCAAGCCTGCGGTACAAGAGGCGGTAATGTTGAAGCGTGTACAACATTGCATGAAAGCCGCCGATGCAGAGGGCGGCAAAGAGCATTCCTGCCAGTAAGATGCGCACTAAGAGCCAGCTTTCTTCCAGGAGGTTAAATGGGAGATCATGAAAGAGTAATCTCACCCACAGGTATACACTGGCAGAAAAAAAGCCACCCATGTAGCCTACCTCGCGCAGGAATCGCCGGGCAGTAGCAGTGGCCAGTAAACTTTGTAGATAGGAGGGGGATAAGGTAAAAATGGTTTGGGGGTTCATTGTAGTATTATTTTCGGAGGGCAAAATTGCAGGGTTTGCAATTGCTGCCGTAACAGATTTGTGTGAAATGCAGCAATTGCCTGGTAAAACGTAGTATTAGTAAGTCGGTCCGTTGGCGCTGCGCCGGAAGCACACTGTCCTTTTGCAGCATGTGCACCGGGTTATAATGATGCGTTGCGGTAAGTCGCGATCAACCCTTTTGAAAGTCGTTTTTGCACACTGCTTTATTTAAAAAGTTTGTTCACATTTGTATTGTCAACCGATAATAATCAACGTAAAAAAAAGTACTATGGACACAACGCAAAAAACAGTCATCACCGTAAAAAATACCATTCAGGCACCCCTGGCAAAAGTGTGGGACTACTGGACAAAGCCCGAGCATATTACGCAGTGGAACAATGCATCTGACGATTGGCATACGCCCAGGGCAGAAAATGACCTGCGCGCCGGTGGCCGGTTCCTGGCCCGCATGGAAGCAAAAGATGGCAGCATGGGTTTTGATTTTGGCGGCGTGTATGATGAAGTGCGTGATAAAGAACTGATAGCTTCTACCATTGGCGATGGCAGAAAGATACGCGTACAGTTTACGGCAGCAGGCGATGCCACAGAAGTGGTGGAAAGTTTTGAGGCAGAAGATACCCATTCCGTAGACATGCAACGCGCGGGCTGGCAGGCCATCCTGGATAATTTTAAAAAATATACGGAGTCTCATTAAGAGAAATGGATAAGCCGATGCAATGCACCAATAAACTATTGCCGATTGCATCCCTGCTTACTTCCCCTGCATTTATATTGTTTAGTTACCGGCAATAAAAGTTCAGTAATACGTAAACAGCCCGCCTTACAAAGCGGGCTGTTGCATGCATTAACCATAGCCGCCGCAGCAACCGCTGAGTTGGGCACATTATTAGTATATTCAACAGTTAATTGTGAGAATGGCTAACCGGTAAACTCCCCCTACTAATTATGCTGTGCATGTATAAGCCGGCTTTTATTGTGCTATTGTTGTTTTGTTGCTCTTCTGTATTGCATGCACAGGATACCCTGCCTGAGGCAAAGCATGCTTCCATTATTTTTCCCTATCCCATGTACACGGAACGCTGGCGTTCTTCGCTTGGCATTACTTTGCTGACCACCCCGGAAGATATTACGGAGGAAGTGCGGGTACGCGTGCCGGCCATCGACTTCAGGGTACTCCGGCGCATCAGCAACCAGTTTATGCTTGAGGGCCGTATCAATGCGCAAATTTTACAAAACCAGTTCCTGGCGGGTTTTCGCTGGGTGAAGCCTTTGTCTGGTAAGTTCTATGTAAGCGCCGGCGCCAATACCGGCTACTGGTTTGGTTTTCTTACTACAGCAGGTTTTAATAGCAGGGGTTCCGGATGGCTGGCGTATCCGCAGGTTTCGTTGGGGTATCGTACAAAAAGAAATTTGTTGCTGACGCTGAGCGGCCAGTCTTCTGTCAATCTTGGTTACCAGGCCTATAACGGTGATCAAAAATCTTCTGAAGGCAGGGCTTTTTACAATGGCGAAACAATTACCATTGCACTGGAGCAACCATTCTACCATCATCATCACCTGGCACTGGCTTTTTCTGCCATCAATAATTATTTCTACTGGCAAACCTGGTCGCTCTTTTACCGGGTCAACCGCAAAGTATTCTATCCACAAATAACCGTTGCATTTATTCTATGAGGCCAGCATTCATTATACCGGTACTCCTCCTGTTGTTCTATTCTTCCTGCCGGAAGAAATATGAAGCACCGGTGCCAGACGTAAACAACTGGGCTATGTTTGAGGGCGCGGGTAAACTCAGCCTTTCTACTACCGGAAGAAATGCATTGGAGGGCGTGTATACCATGCAGGAAGGCGCGGCCAACTTTGGTGATTCCGTAGCCGTAAAATGGAACTATACCCACAAGGGTACCGATACCACCTGGCACCTTTCCATTTTTTGCGGACAAGATGTTGCCTATCTTATTACAGAAGGAAAAAAATTAAACGGCGATATACTCTTGAATGGTTATTGGAGAAAAATGGCAGGCGTGGAAACCGGTATTGTCAGACTCACCATAAAAGCACAGAACGGGGCTGATCTTATTAATACTGCCAACCCATTGCTTACAGCCGGCGCCATTACCATCAGCGGTGTATACGGCAACGGACAGGAAGAGCCCACGATACCCATTGGGCTAACGTATAAGCGTAAGTTATTCAACGCTTATCCTTTTGAGATACTTGCGCATCGTTCAGGCGGCAGAACGTCCGACTTATTGCCCGCTTCCGAAAATTCTGTGGAGATGATCCGGAAGACGCCCGAATTTGGTTCTACCGGTATTGAAATAGATGTGCGCTTAACCAGCGACGGTATACCCATTCTTTATCATGATAACGCCATTAACCTGCGGGAGACCCAGAAGAGCGGGTTGGTAGGTCCTATTGAAAATTATTCTTTTGATCAGTTGTCTACGTTTGTGCGTTTGATTAACGGTGAAAAAATACCTACGCTCAGGCAGGCCCTGGACGCAGTGGTATATGAAACAGGCTTGCGTTTTGTGTGGCTGGATACCAAGTATACCAGTGGTTCTTTGCAGATTGTAAGGAATATACAGAAAGAGTACCTGCAGAAGGCAGCCGCAGCAGGGCGGCAATTAAGCATCGTCATCGGCTTGCCCACCACGGATGCCATGGATGAATTTCTTGCGCTGCCTGATTTTGCCAGCGCACCCAATCTTTGTGAACTAACCCTTGAAGATGTAGAAAAAACAAATGCGGAGATATGGGCACCGCGGTTTACACTGGGCACGCAGAACGATGATGTTGCCAAGGTACATGCCGCCGGCCGAAAAGCCTTTGTGTGGACACTGGATGTACCTGATCTTGTACAACAATATTTACGTGAAGGCCATTTTGATGCAATACTTTCAAATTATCCTTCTATGATAGCGTATTATTATTATGTTCAGCCATAAGAAATCATATTTAGCAGCACTGATAGTTACCTGCCTGGCCCAGCTTTCACTGCAGGCGCAGGATACCACTGTGCTCAGCAAAGACAGCATAGAAGTAAATGTGCAGCAGAAGGGTCAATATGCATTTGTGATCTATGGCGGCGGCGGTATATCTTCTTATGTGGGTCCCATTGGTGCGCCCGGCCTGGGTGCGCCCAGTTCAGTACAACGCAATCATGCTGCGGGTACTTTCCGTATTATGTGGCACCCTGATCATTTGTTAAGGGTAGGTATAGAAACCGGGTATATTACTTTCTATGATTATGCGGTGCAAAACGGGGCAACAAAAGGCAGGGTACAACTAAGTGGTATACCCGTGTTGCTGGTATGGTCAATGGCGCTCAGTAAACGCTTTAATGTTTTTGCCGGTGTTGGCTCTTATTTTATGGCTACAGATCTTACGTACAAAGACAAAGTGCGTTCTTCCACGCTGGCCCTGGGCATCAATGCTTCTGTCAATTATGTACAACCCATCAGCCCCAAGCTGGGTATTGCCGCAGAACTTAAATGGTCTGACGTTACCCAAACAAAAGATTATGCAATGTCTGCCCAGCTCATGCTGGTGTGGAAATTTTTAGAATGGTAATATGGCAGCCTATGCAGTACCTGCTAACGTTTATCTGTAGTGGCTTTTTATTGTTTGCGCATGCGCAGGCCCTGCCACCTACTGCTGCCACCTCACCTCTTTTAGAATTTGTAAGCGATACACAGGAGCCCATGGGTGTAGAACGCATCAGGCTGGCCGCCACGCAGAATAAGCGCGCCACGGCCATGATCTATGCGGCCATTGTACAGGATAAACCCACGGCAGTATTTATGCTGGGCGATGTGGTATCACTGGGGTACAAGCAAAAAAAATGGGGCCGTACAGATGTTTTCCTGGATAGTGCCCGCAAAGAAAATATAAGCGTATATGGCTTAATGGGCAATCATGATGTTATGTTCAGGGAAAGAAGGGGAGAGAAGAATTTTAACCGCCGCTTCCCCGAGCACCGTTACACCGGCTACCTCAAGGTAGTAGACTCTATTGCGGTAATGATGATGAACTCAAATTTTGCAAAGCTTTCCCCGGCAGAGAACCTGCAGCAACAGGAATGGTATAAAAAAACGATGGATTCATTAACGGCAGCACCCGCCATAAAGGCCATTATAGTAAGCTGCCATCATCCTGCATTTACCAATAGCACCATTGTAAAACCTTCTGATGGCGTTCGCCGGCAATTTGTACCCGCCTTTCTGGCCAGTGCAAAAGCGGTGTTATTTATTACCGGTCATGCCCACGCCTTTGAGCATTTTGTATACAATAAGAAAAACTTCCTGGTTATTGGTGGTGGCGGTGGTTTGCACCAGCCATTGAGTACAAAGGCCGCGATGCCCGAAGACAAGGCGCTGGCCTATAAACCCTATTTTCATTACCTGCAACTCAGAAGATATGGCAACAATTTGCAACTGCAATCCAGGGGCCTGCAAACAGATTTCTCAGGTTTTTTTAATGGTTATTCTTTTGCAATAGCATTACCATAGTGCAATTAATAACATAGCCAGGCTAAGATCAATCAGCCATTG
>DATJGC010000547.1:0-5538 GCA_035495345.1 Chitinophagaceae bacterium
AACGCAATGCCATGGCATCCGGGTTAAGGACCAATAAAACCCATACTGTTGGACTGATTGTGCCGCGCATCTCCATGTTTGTGCATGCAGAAGTAATTACCACCATACAAAATGAACTGCATGGCCATGGCTATAACCTGATCATCTGCCAATCCAACGATTCTGTTGAAATGGAAATTGAGCTCACCAACACGCTCTATGCATCAAGGGTAGACGCGGTTATTGCGGCCTGTACCCTATTTACCACCGACTTCAGCCATTTTGATACCTTAACGCAAAACAACATACCGGTTATCTTTTATGACCGTGTTCCGGTAAAGCCTTATCCTGCCTGCATTGTAAAAGGCGATGATTTCAGGGGTGGTTACCTGGGCGCTGCACACCTGCTGGAACTGGGCTGCAGGCGCATTGCGTACATCTCCGGTCCGCTCAACTGCAGTATCTATATAGACCGCTTTGCAGGTTTTACCAAGGCCATGCAGCAGTATGATGCGCCCATCAACAACAATATGGTATTCTATCATGAGCTAACCGCTGCCAATGCACGTAAGGCAATGGATAAACTGTTTGCCAGGAAACCTTACCCGGAGGCCATCTTTGCTGCCAACGATGTGAGTGCGCTGGAAGCGCTGCATTTTGCAAAAGAAATCAATGTGCAGGTACCGGCAGATCTTAAAATTGTAGGCTATTCCAATGACCCGCGTTCTTCTATTGTTACGCCATCCATGACTACCATTGAACAATTCCCGGCCAATATCGGGAAGGTGATCGTGGGCGAACTGCTAAAGATTTTAAAACAGAACGATGGCCGGGATGGCACTACCGTACAGGAATACCCGCAGATAACTACCGCCGTGGGACTGATACGGCGCATGTCTACCTGAGAAAACGCACCCTTTACAAATCAGCTCCCTACCAACAGAACCACTCACTACTACAATACATCCATATGCAAAAGTTATTTCTTAACCTGTTTTTTCTATTCGTATTCCTGGCACCTGCCGGCCTCTTAGCGCAGCAGAACATGCAGCAACTGATTGATGATGATATGCAGTTTGCCGCGAGTCAGTACAAGACCATGATGCAGCTGACGCCTGCCACCCGCATGCCGCGCAGTTTCGACGCCGCCAAAAATGAACTTATCACCAGTGATACCAAATGGTGGTGCAGCGGCTTTTACCCCGGCACGCTATGGTTGATCTATGGTGGTACAAAAGATGCAGCCATTCGGCAGGAGGCCGAGAAAAGACTGGCCCTGCTGGAACCCGAGAAAAATTTTGCGCCCAACCATGATGTGGGTTTTAAAATGTTCTGCAGTTTTGGAACGGCCTATGCGCTGACAAAAAACCCGGCGTATAAAGACGTTGTCTTCACTTCTGCAAAAACACTCACCAGCAGGTACCGCCCCGCTATCAAATCTATCCAGTCGTGGGATTCCAGCAAGAACTTCAACTGCCCGGTCATCATTGATAACATGATGAACCTGGAACTGCTGGAGTGGGTTGCCAAAAACGGCGGCGACCAGCAATACGACCAAATAGCTGTTAACCACGCCAACACCACTTTACAGAACCATTACCGCCCAGACTTCAGCTCTTACCATGTGGTAGATTATGATTTGGCCAGCGGCAAAGTTGCGCGCAAGAAAACACACCAGGGTTTTGCGGATGAATCTGCATGGTCTCGCGGCCAGGCTTGGGGGTTATATGGCTTCGTGGTGATGTATCGTTTTACAAAAGATGACCGTTACCTTCAACAGGCGCGTAACATTGCGAAGTTCATGCTGCAACATCCGGCCATGCCTGCAGATTATATTCCTTACTGGGACTTCAACGCACCTGCCACGCCTACCCCACTCAGGGATGCTTCTGCAGGCGCGGTGCTGGCATCTGCGCTGCTTGAGCTGGCGCAATATTCCAAAGGCAGCCAGAAGAGTGAGTATATTAAGGTAGCCGGCAAAATCATTACCACACTTTCTTCACCGGCCTACCGTGCGCCGCTGGGCAGTAACGGTGGTTTTTTATTGCAGCATTGTGTTGGCTCCTTACCGCATAATTCTGAGGTAGACGTTCCGCTTACCTATGCTGATTATTATTTTATGGAAGCATTGACGAGGTACAGGGATTGGGTATTGAAGAAGTGAAGGGGGGAGGGCTAAGAGAACAAAGAGAAAAAGAGAACAAAGAGAAAAAGAGAAAAAGAGAAAAAAGGCTTTTGCTTCGAAAACTTTTTGCGCACAGAGCTAACTGAGCTAACAGAGGGCTGCGACTAAGAGATGAAGAGAAAAAGAGAAAAAAAGGCTTTTGCTTCGAAAACTTTTTGCGCACAGAGCTAACTGAGCTAACAGAGGACTAAGCAAACACAGAACTGCGTCCGCTGATTCGCTGTACCGCCGCGTGAAATAAACAAAGCAAACGCCTTTTGACTTTTTACTTTTTACTTTTGAATTGACTTCGAAGCAAAAGCTTTTTTACTTTTGACTTTTGAATTGACCACTAATCAAACGCTTTTTTACTTTTGACCTTTGTATTAAATGTTGAATTAAATTTCGAATTGGTGGAATCCCTTGGCATCAGCTGCGATTTCAGCACGATGTTTTCATCTTTGAGGTGAAACGACTTTTTATCCAGTGCTTTAAAGAGGATGGCGGCGGCTTCCTTGCCGATATTATAAGCCGGTTGTGTAATAGTGGTGAGCGAGGGCCGTAAGAAAGAGGCGGCTTTAAGATTGGAGAAACAAATCACTTTTACCTGCTCCGGAATAGAAAGGCTGAGCTGGCTACAGACATCATATACCCCCAGCGCATATTGCTCCACGGCTGCAAAGATTCCATCCGGTGCCTGATCCTGCAACAGGCTTTTGATCATTTCAGTATCCTTTTGTTCATCATTAGTGCATTCTATCACCCAGGCATGAGAAGAAGCTATCCTGGCATCGGCCACTGCCTGCAGAAAACCTTTTTTTCTTTTCTGGCCAATGGATACATTGCCTGTCATGGCAAGGTGTGCCAACCTTTTGCAACCCTGATCTATTAAGTGGCGGGTAGCCAGGTAACTGCTTTCATAATCATCCGTGGTTACCTTCACGGTGTTGAAACCATCACATACCCTGTCGAAAAACACAATGGGCAATCCATTCTGCTCTAACTGGTGTAAATGCGTATAATCAGTTGTAGTGCTGGCAACGGAAATGAGTACACCGTCTACCCTGCCGCCGTGGAGGTACTTGGTAAGCGCAGCTTCCTTTTTTACATCTTCGTGGGTAAGATAGATCAGCACATGGTAATTCTTTTCCTGTGCTATGGATTCTATACCGTTTATAGCCAATGCAAAATAATTGTTGGCAATCTCCGGCACAATCACCGCAATGGTTTTGCTTTTGTGTTTGCGCAGGCTGCTCGCATAGGGGTTAGGTTGGTAATTAAGTTGGGTGGCCAGTGCAATTACTTTTTCCTTGGTCTCCTTGCTGATGTCGTGACTATCCCTCAGTGCCTTTGATACTGCCGAAATAGACAAGTTCAGTATCCCCGCAAGTTTCTTGATATTCACTGGTTCCATACTGCAAGTATAAGGGTAGAAAACAACTTACCACGGCTTTTGCTGAATATTTTTGGAAGAGCTTGCAGTTGGTAACCTACTACCACTGCGGCCCGCCGGCGAGCTTACAATTATTCATGAGGAAATAAAAGAAACTGCTGCTGTTGATCAGGATCATCTGCGGCAAATGGCCGGAACATTAATTGTGGTTATCAAAAAAAACAGATGCCCTGCGCTGCCTGCAGAGCAGCGCTATCTACCCATGCAAAACTGTTGGTAAACTTCATCACCTGCCAAAACATTTATTGTTTATCTTCCGGCTAACAAGGTCTGTGCTAGCCAAGCATACACCATGTAACCCAACCAAACCCTTAACCCCTAAATACTTCTTATGGAAGGAAGCCTGCTCCCCACTGGGCAATGGACGATGGCCCGCCGCACCTGGCTATTGTTTACCATTGTCTATTTCTTTTTACTGGTGATGGATTTTACCAGCAGTGATGAATTGTTCCCGCATTTTGTGTACATACTGCTGAAACCCTACACGATGTTCTGGAACTGGCTGGTACCATGGACGGGCCAGCATATCCTGCATCTTCCGGCGCCCATTACCATTAAACCCAACGGTAGCGGCGATACTACTTATAACTATACATTACAGTTCTTGTGGCTTGTTATTGCTTTTATAGTGGCAGTTACCTGGGCCATCCTGGACCGCAGGCGTAACAGCTATACGCAACTTTATTACTGGGCAAGAATAATACTCCGCTATTACCTCGCTTTCATCTTGTTTGTCTATGGTTCCGTTAAAGTAATAAAGCTGCAGTTTCCGTTTCCTGACCTGATGCGACTGACGGAGCCCTACGGCGATTCTTCGCCCATGGGACTGGCCTGGACATTCATCGGCTATTCTAAAGGCTACAACCTGTTTACCGGCGGCGCAGAAATGCTGGCGGGCTGCTTCTTGTTTTTCAAAAGAACTACGCTGCTGGGAGCATTGCTTGCCATCACCATCATGGCTAATATTGCCGCTATCAATTTTGCGTATGATGTGCCGGTGAAAATATTTTCTGTAAATCTCCTGCTGCTGGCGGGGTGGATTGCCTGGTATGATATTCATCGCCTCCTTAACCTGCTTGTTTTAAACAAGCCGGCGCCTGCTGCGCAATTGGCCATGCCGCTAAAAACGCCCTGGAAAAAACGGGTGCAGTTTACAGTAAAGCTTATCGTCATCTTGCTCACCATTTATGCCACACTGGGGCAGGCCATTAAAGGAAGCAATGAATATGGTGATAACAGTCCGAAACCAGCTTTGTACGGCATTTATGACGCACGCGTTTTTGTGCGTAACAATGATACGGTTCCGCCCCTAACTACAGACTCGCTGCGTTGGAAAAGAATGATCATCAATTACAAGGGCAATGTACGCATCTCTACCATGCGAGACAGCACGGTGTGGATGGCTCTGGCCATAGATACCGTTAAGAAGACGATCAGGTTTACAGACTTTAATGATTCAACAAAAATATTTGCCTTCAGGTATAGCCTGCCCGATAAAAACCACCTGCAACTTACGGGAAGTATGAACAAAGACAGCATTCTAATGAACATGGAGAAATATGATGTGCAACGTTTCCGTCTTGTTAACCGGGGATTTCATTGGGTCAACGAATATCCTTACAACAGGTAGCGCTCCCCAGCGCAGGCAGTGCGTCGCAGAGAAACCAGGCGTTTTAATTAATGGCTCGTTAATGAGCAACGGGGGGCGCTATTTACTGATTTTGTTAGCGAATTTGTGAAAAACCAGTGGCAAACTATTGCAGCTGAAAGGTAATTTAATTACATTGAATCCGTTAACGAAGTGTGTTTGACTAACGATGCCGTATTCCCCCTTACCCAATGAATTGTTTGCAGTATGACTATTATCCGCCCCTTTACAAAACGATGTTTATTGCTGCTGGCATGTAGCATCATCGGCAGCCTGCTGGTAACGCAGGCACAA
>DATJGC010000548.1:0-2998 GCA_035495345.1 Chitinophagaceae bacterium
TGTCAATCCCTTCCACCATGGCGCGGCGCGTTTGGAGATCGCCCATTACGCTGCCGGTAAGGTCATCCGGGCAAAGAACTTCCAGTTGCTGCAGGGGCTCCAGCAATTGCGGGGCCGCCTGTTCAAAAGCTTGTCGGAATGCCTGCAATCCTGCAATCTTAAAAGAAATATCATTGCTGTCTACCGGGTGCATTCTTCCATCATATACGCATACCCTCACATCACGCACTTTGGCGCCGGTGAGCGGTCCTTCCTGCATTTTTTCCATAACGCCCTTTAAGATGGAGGGCATAAAACGGTTGTCTATGGCGCCGCCAACAATACAATTATAAAATACCAGCTGGCCTCCCCAGGGCAGCGGATGGGTTTCGCGGTTACGCACCACCATGCCGGGCGGGTCTGGCATTCCTTCTACCCAGGGGTCTATGCGCAGGCTCACTTCTGCAAACTGGCCACTGCCACCACTTTGTTTTTTATGCCGGTAACTGGCACTGGCCGTGCTCCTGATGGTCTCACGGTAAGGCACACGTGGTTTTACACAATTGATCTCAAGGTGGTGCTGGTGGGCTATCTTCCATTTTATTACTGCCAGGTGCAGTTCTCCCTGGCAATGCAGCAGCAGTTGTTTCAGCTCTGCAGACACTTCTATGGCCAGGCTGGGGTCTTCTTCGCGCAGCTGGTGCAGGGCTGCGGATAATTTCTCCTCCTCTCCTTTCTTTACATTTTCTATGGCCACGGTCATTTGATGGGGTGGAAAATCTATGGGCTGCAGGGCAATATTTTTACCCCGCTCATGCAGCGTGTTGTTTACATGGGTATTCCTGAGCTTTAGTGTGGCGCCGATATCACCCGCTACCAGTTCGTGCACGGGGTTGCGTGCATGTCCTTCAATCACAAACAATTGCTGTATTTTTTCAACGGCGCCGGTGGTTTCATTTACCAGCTCCATACCGCTTTTAATGGTACCTGAATATACTTTAAATAGGCTCAGTTCTCCCACATGGCTTTCTGCAATGGTTTTAAATACAAAAAGACAGGCGGGGCCACTAGCATCGCAGGGCAGTAATGCGCCAGTGGCTGTACGTTGTGGTGGCATTTCATTGGCGGCCGGGCATACATTGTCTATAAAACCCATTAGCCTGCCGCTGCCCATATTCCGTTCTGCGCTCAGGCAAAACAGCGGGAAGAACTCATGGTGTATCATGGCTTTCTTCATGCCTTCTGTCATTTCTTCCTCGTTCAGTTCTCCTTTCTCAAAATAGCGTTCCATTAATACTTCATCATTGCCGGCAACGGCTTCTACCAGGTTCTTATGCCATTCATCGGCCTTTTCTTTTTCTGTTGCGGGTATGGGCAGTTTCTGCGGGCGGCCACCGGTATCTGTAAATTTGTACATGGTCATGCGCAGCACATCTATGATTTCATGAAAGCCTGCGCCGGTTTGCCGGGGGTATTGCACCGGCACCACCTTAGTGCCAAAGCGGCTTTTTATCTGTTGCAGGGTTTTCTCGAAATCAGCATTGTCATCATCCAGCTTATTGATGCAAAAAATCATGGGCGTGGCAAAGCGTTCTGTATACTCCCAAAGAATTTCGGTGCCCACTTCAACACCGGTAACAGCATTCACCAGCATTATACCGGTGTCGGCTACACGAAGCGATGCAATCACTTCTCCCGCAAAATCATCATAGCCGGGGTTATCGAGTATATTTATTTTATACCCCCGCCACTTGCTGTGCAGCAGGGTGGCAAAGACAGAAGTGCCGCGCTCCTTTTCAAGCGCATGGTAATCACTAACGGTGCTGCGGTCTGCTACTGAGCCTTTTTTTTGGGTGATGCCTGCTTCAAAGAGCATGCACTCTGCCAGCGTGGTTTTGCCGGCACCGGCATGCCCCAGCAAGACAATGTTTTTTACGTGGGTGGTGTCAAATTCTGCCATGGCTTGCAATTGTAAGATGAAGAATGTTTGTTGATAGAAATACCTGCTATGTATTTAAACAACCAATAGCAACGCTTGCAGCACATCTGCTGCAACCGGCGGGTATTGTGTATTGCGCAAAAAAAAAGAGCTACCTGTTGATGTTAATACATGGTAGCTCTTTTTGTATAGGCTGTTTGTTTAATTGAGTTTACTTACAAACTGGTTGAACCGATCTTTGAGCTCATCTAACAGGTGTTGCAAACGCCTGTATTCAGCAAACAGGTGCTGGTGCTCTGCCAGGGTGGTATGGGTTACCCTTCCATTGTTTTCCTGCTTTGCTACCATGGCTTTGTAATCATGTACTTTAATGGAGTGCTTCAGATCGTGAATGTTGATGAGTTGAATGTGAAACTGGTTCTCATAATGATCTACATCTCTTAGCTGGTCTCTGCTGGTAACCTTCATGGCAATTTGCCGGAGCTGGTTTTTGAGGTGCGTGATCTCTTCACGGTAATTGCGCATTTGCTGGCGCCAGGTGTTACATTCTTCGGTGAGCTGTGCAATGTCTGTTGTAACCATCGGAGTAATTTTTGAGGTGAGAAAAAAATGTTACTGCTAAGGTTAGGGAGGACGGATTACCTGTAAGAGCTTATTGTAATTTAACCAATTTTCTCGTTCCGAGCGGTACCTGTGCAAAAAATAATGCTGTTGCCTGCCCCCAGGGCTACCCTGCTACAAGGCCGGCAACCCGGCACCAGCCTGTGTTGCAAGCATCGCCGCAGGCCAATTACCACCCAGGCTAAGGGTTTACGCCAGCGATTGGTTACAAATATTACCGGATTTGCCCGTTCAACCACGGCAGGCGCCGCCCCGGGAAAAAGGACGCTGAAATTTAGCAGTTTACTTTATATTTGAAGCATGTTTAAATACCTGGAAATTGTATGGAACAGCTTTAAAATGGCGCTCACCGAGTTCCGCTCTAACAAGCTGCGTACATTTCTTTCCCTCTTTGGTATAACGGTAGGTATATTTTGCATCATCAGCGTATTGGCCGTTATCAATAGCATGGAAAAGGCA
>DATJGC010000549.1:0-2563 GCA_035495345.1 Chitinophagaceae bacterium
TCAACCGCCAGGAACTCATTTTTTTTATCAATGAACTGTCAGCGCTACCACATTAATCAGTTTTTAATGTCACCGACGGCAGGGAATAGGCCGCCAGAGCGGCAATGTCTTTTGTACGCTCCGTTTTTAACTGGCGCAGGAAAGCAGGCACAGTTTCTCCGTAGGCGCGACGGCTGATGGCCAGCAGCAGGATACCCTTTTTACCATTCTTGTCTTTCAGGGGCAGGTAGCGGTAGGCATTCCATTCAACCAGCGCCGTTTTATTGCCTTGCGACTGGCTCATGATAAAGTCTAGCAGGTACTCACCCGTGGCCTTGTTTTGTATCACCTGGTAATTGGCCAGCGCATCGCTCTGTTTGCGCTGCTCCAGTTCATTGATCTTCGCCTTTACCACTTCAGCAGCGTTTATCTGGCCGGTAACAGCCTCTATCATCAACATATTGTTGAACCCTGCCGCGGTTTGCCCGGCCGGCAAATACTCCTGTTTATAATACACGGCAGAAGGATGTGCGCTCCACGATAGCTGGTAGTTGGTCTTGTTATAATTAAGCGTAGCGGGTAAACTAAAATACTCTTTCACGGGTGATGGGTTGGTAACGGTGAACGACAAAAGACAGGCTGCCGGCAGCAGCAACAAAAAACGAAAAGCTTGCATGGTAATATGATTAAGTAAACAATGATGCAAAGCTGCTCCAATTGCCAGGCAGCAGCAAATGATAGTAGGCGAGTAGTAGCCAGTGTGCAGCCGGGTGTGGTTTGCCGGCAGTAAAGTGTGGAAGGAAAATCAGCATTTAACGTTGCCAATTGCTTCCGGAACAACGGGCCGGTATTATTATTGATCAAGTTTGTATCTTTAGCCGTTACAGGTAAACCTTTATGATATTTTTAAAGTCAATTAACCGGCGCCAGTTATGATCTTGATTGTTGACGACAGGCCAGAAAACCTATTTTCACTAAAATCTATATTGGAGCTTCATTCATTTCCAGTTGATACAGCTTCCAGCGGCGAGGAAGCCCTCAAGAAAACGCTGAAACAATCTTATTCACTGATTATACTTGACGTGCAGATGCCCGGGATGGACGGCTTTGAAGTAGCCGAGTTTTTATCGGGCAACAATTATACAAGAGATATACCGCTCATTTTTTTATCGGCGGTTAATACCGATAAAAAATTTATTACGAAGGGTTATTCTTCCGGCGCCATTGATTACATTGTAAAACCCATCGACCCCGATATACTCTTGTTAAAGGTGAAAACCTTTCACCGTTTGTATGAGCAAAACAGAGAGCTGGTACTGGCGCAGGAGAAATTGCAATCTGAAATAGAGTTTCGGAAACTCGCGCAGCAACAGATACAGGAAAAAGCACAGGAACTGCAGGGCATACTGGCCTCCATTCCGCAGGTGGCATTTACCGCCACCGCTAAAGGTGCCATCGACTTTGTAAACCAGCACTGGTATAACTATTCTCCTTCCTTTGAGTATTTTCCGCGCGTGCATCCTGACGATCCATCCATTGAAGGAGAATGGCAGAAGATGCTGGCCACGGCCGCGCCGCTGGAACTGGAGTTGCGCATTGCCAAACTGAATACAGATGATTACCGTTTTCACCTGCTGCGCGTGGTGCCGGTAACGGAAAATAACCAACCTGTCAAATGGGTAGGCACCTTTACCGATATTGAAGAACAGAAACAGGTAGCCAAGCGCAAAGATGAGTTCCTGAGCATTGCCAGTCATGAACTAAAAACCCCGCTGACCAGTATCAAGGCCTATGTGCAGTTGCTAGACCAGATGGTGGCCACTGACGGGCAAACAAAAAACTTTGTAGACAGAACGCTGCTGCAGGTGAATAAGCTGGATGACCTGATCAACGACCTGCTGGATGTATCGAAAATTGAAAATGGCAAACTGAAATTTGAGTTGCATCCCATCCAGTTTGAACAGTTGCTGACTTCTACGCTTGAGATGCTGCACCAGATTTATCCCAATGTAACCATTGTGCATAAGTTGCCGGTAGCCGCACTGGTGGCGGGCAATGCCCTGCGCTTAGAACAGGTAATCATCAATTTCATCAGCAACGCCATCAAGTACTCACCCAAGAGCAGGGAAATAGAAATCATCACCCGGATAACGCCGGAGCAACAATTATACTTTGGCGTAAAAGATTTCGGCATTGGTATTTCACCGGAAAACCAGGCTGAAATTTTTGGCAAGTTCTACCGTGTATCCGAAGCATCGCTGCATGCATCGGGCCTGGGTATCGGGTTATATATTTGTGCTGAAATATTGAAAAGACATAACGCCCATTTTGGGGTGGAAAGCGAGCCGGGCAGCGGATCGCTTTTCTATTTTACCTTACCTGTACTTAATAGCAACCATCATAACAATCACCAACAATAGCAAGGCATACGGTAAAAATTTACATGCATGAAACTTTCGCTGAAACGAAATTTGCTGATTGGCTTCGGTTCTTCCCTGATAATACTTATAGCCAGTTCAGCCGCATCGCTGATTAGCATCAACAACCTTTTTAGCAGCTCTGCCCTGGTAGACCATACCCACCT
>DATJGC010000550.1:0-8705 GCA_035495345.1 Chitinophagaceae bacterium
AATGGTATTGATCTATTTCCGCAAACGCTGCCTACAGTGATGGAGGCGCTTGCCCATTGCAACCGGCCCTATGAGGTCATTGTGGCAGATGATTGCTCCACCGATACTTCGGTAGCATGGCTACAGCAAAATTATCCCAACATTATTATTGTACAGAACCAGCAAAACAGCGGGTTTTCAGTGACGGCCAACAAT
This sequence comes from Chitinophagaceae bacterium, assembly GCA_035495345.1. Lineage (GTDB taxonomy): Bacteria > Bacteroidota > Bacteroidia > Chitinophagales > Chitinophagaceae > JACMLD01. The sequence continues at coordinate 196 of DATJGC010000550.1, forward strand.
GGTATTGCACGCGCCGTGTATGATAAGGTGTTGCTGTTAAACAGTGATGTTCAGTTAACACCGGGTTATTTTGCCGGCCAGTACAAATACTTTGACCGGCCCGATACCTTTGGCGAGATGGGCCGAAGTATTGGATGGACGGATGATATTACCCAGGATGCTGCAAAACTGCCCGGCTTTCATGGCGCTAAAATAAAGACCTCCGGCAGCTACCTGCTAAAAGATCCCGCGCAAATGAAAGATGGTCTTTTAACCATGTATCTCTCCGGCGCCAATGCATTAATAGATCGCGAAAAATTTTTGCTCATTGGCCGGCTGGATGAGATATTCTCTCCTTTTTATGTAGAAGATTTTGAGCTAAGCCTCCGCGCCTGGCGATTGGGTTTTAGCTGTTATTATGATTACAACAGTGTTTGCCGGCATAAGATTTCTGTATCCATTAAATCAAGCAACCGAAAGAAATTTGTGGATACCATTTATGACCGCAACAAAATGATCATGCATGCCCTGCATTTAGAAGGCGCTCGTAAATTTTTCTGGTATTGCCAGTTGCTACCGGAGACGCTTATACGCATATTTTCAGGCCGCTGGCATTACCTGCGTTCGCTGCGCATGTTCTTTTCTTCCGGCAAGGCCATTCGGCAATCGCGCAACGCATTTGAAAAAGTGGCGGCTATTACGCACACCAGGAGGTCTGTACAACAGGTAATGCGTTTAATACTCAAGAGCATCCCCTCCGGCGCGCTTAAATGGTAGGCTCTGCGCTGCTGGGCTTTTCTTCCTCGTAAACGGTAGTGGTTTTGTATACATCGCCCAGGCGGGCCAGCTTTCTTAATTGCTTTATTCTTTGCACCAGTTTTACAAAAAAGAAAAAAGGTGCGGCATTTAGCAGGCGCGTGGTAAAAACAGAATCGCCGATATAAAACTTTGTGCAGGTGGTGGCTATGAAACGGCTTTGTAATTTCTTGCCGTAAGCGTCCGTAAAAAGATGGATATGCTTTTTTAGGTCTTTCAGGTTGCCAAAGCTGAGGTGTTTTACCATGAAGGGTATAACGTAGCAGGTATAGCCCAGCAAATGCGCAATGATGCAAATATCTGTGCCATACAAATGGAAACCCCGCAGATCGGCCGAAAGGGTAAGCCTGGCATCAGCATTCACAATAAGCAGGTTTTCATCCAGCGAGCTTACCTGGCCGGGCAAATTACGACTGGTAACAATTTTGCCCGCAATATTTATATGCATCAGGTCTTCATGGTAGCCCATACAGCCGGCATTGCCGCAGACCGCCCAGCGAGTATCCATGGCCGTTAGTTGTGCCAGGCAATGGGTAAGTTGCTCCCGATTGTCCAGGCAACGTACGTCCTGGTGTACAATGATCAGGTATTTGCCACGCGCCTGTTGTAAGAAATGGCGGATGGCCGAATAGGCATCAAACTGGTTGCCCTGGCAATTATCAGCTATCAGGTATTCGCAATCATCCGTAAAGCCGCGTTCTTCAAAGCTGGTCTTCATTAACGCATATTCCTGCATATCATTTACAATGGTACAGAGAGAGAATGCAAATGCATGTGCAGGCTGATGCGGTGCTATGGAAACGGGTGTATTAATGCGTGTACAATTTATTGGGTGATCTGATTACTTTACTTCCTGCATATCTACCAGTCTTTTATAGAAACCGCCGGCAGCGATTAGCTGATCGTGGTTGCCACGTTCTACCACCACTCCTTTTTGCAGCACTAATATAAGGTTTGCATGGCGCACGGTACTGAGCCGGTGCGCAATGACCAGGCTGGTGCGTTCCTGCATAAGATTATCAATGGCATCCTGCACCAGGCGTTCGCTTTCTGTATCCAGCGATGAAGTGGCCTCATCAAGAATCAGGATGGGTGGGTTTTTAAACACTGCACGCGCAATGGTAAGCCGTTGCTTTTCTCCTCCGCTGAGTTTGTTGCCACGCTCGCCGATATTGCTGTTATAGCCACCTTCCTTGTTGGCAATAAAAGTATGCGCGTTGGCAATGGTGGCCGCGTGTTCAACATCCTGCTGTGGCGGATCTGTTACCCCCAAAGCAATATTGGCTTTGATGCTATCATTGAACAGCAGCGGCTCCTGCGTAACAATGCCCATCATGCTGCGCAGGCTGCTGATAGAGTAGTCTTTTATATTGATGCCATCGATCAGAATTTCACCTTCGCTAACATCATGAAAACGCGGCAGCAGATCTGCCAGTGTACTCTTGCCTGCACCGGAGGAGCCCACCAGTGCAATGGTAGTTCCCTTTGCCAGCACAAAGCTGATATTGGAAAGAATGGTGGTATCATCATACTTGAAAGAAACGTTCCTGAATTCTATGGCCTGGTTAAAACCGGTGGCCTGAACGGGATTCGGTTTTTCTACAATTACATCGGGCGTAATTAATATTTGTTCAATGCGCTCTGCGGCTGCACTGCCCTTCTGCAGATTGTAATAAGAAGTACTGAGTGATTTTGCGGGATTGATCATCAGTCCAAAAATGGCGATATAGCTGATGAATTGGTCGGCATCCATGGCTGAGGCCGATTTATCAAGGATGATTTGACCGCCATACCAGAACACCAGGCAAAGCACAAATACGCCCAGGAATTCAGAGAGTGGAGAGGCAAGCTCGCGCCGGTTGGTGAGCGTGGTTTTTACCTTGTCTACTTCTGTGTTCAGGCGCAGGAATTTGCCGGTCATAAAACTTTCAGCGGTAAAGGCTTTGATGATACGCATATTACCGAGCGTTTCATCCATTACGTTCATGATATGCCCGTATTTTTTCTGCAGTATGCCAGAATCTTTTTTTAATGAGCGGCTCAGCCGGCCAATCAGCAAACCAATTAACGGAAACAAAACAAAAATAAACAGGGTTAGCTGGTAGCTAAGAAAGAAAAGCACCAGCAGGTAGCCGATGATATTCAGCGGGTCTTTTACCAGGCCGTCCATGGTACTGAGCACACTCGCTTCCACTTCGTAAATATCATTGCTCATGCGCGCCATCAGATCGCCTTTTCGCTTTTCCGTAAAATACCCAATGGGCATGGCAATTATTTTTTTGTACAAATCATTGCGCAGCCTGTTCATAACATAGTTACGGATGGGCACCAGTACCCTGGAGCCCAGGTAAAGGAAAAGATTCTTTAAAAAAACAGCAATCAGTACAATCAGGCAGAGATAGAGCAATGCCCTGGTGGCGCCGCCGGGCTGTTGCATCACGGTGCTCAGCCAATAGCTTACTTCGTTATAGATGGCCTTGGAAGAAAATTCAAATTTGGGCTTGGCAAGTGCCATGCCTTCTTTTTTAAACAGCAATTTCATAAACGGGCCAATAGCACCCAGTGATATCACAGAAAAAAGAACAGAGAGGATATTGAAGAATAGATAAAGGACAAAATCAACCTTTTTATGCTTTATATATTTGAAAATAGTAGCAAATTTGTTCACAACGTTTTTTTTACTGCCTGCAAAGGTAGCTGTTTAAGCAACCTGTGCAGAATTGCGGGTATATTTTAGGTATTTGTATACAACAGATGCTGATGGCACCGCAGCGGCAAGGCACGGTACTTGTTGTTGGTAAAGGCTGTCGCTGTATAATAAGGCTGAATAAGCGTAGGCTCTTTTTTTAAATTCTTACATTTGTAGTTTTAACAATGATCAATTTTGTTCCGATATTTCCGCTTGGCATAGTTGTGTACCCGGGCGAGCAACTGAACCTGCATATTTTTGAGCCCCGGTACAAACAACTCATTACAGAGTGTTTTGCCGAGAAGAAAATGTTTGGAATACCCGCCGTCATCAATAACCATTTGAATGAAATGGGTACGCTGGTAGAAATACTAGAAATTACCAGCACTTATGACAATGGCGAAATGGACATTAAGACCGCAGGCGTTAAAGTGTTTAATGTGCTGGAGGTGATAAAGCAGGTGCCGGATAAACTCTACAGCGGCGCCATTGTAAACTACCCTGATAATATTGAGGATGGTGGTAAACGAGACCTGATGAACCGTGTGGTAAAGGCCGTGCGCGAACTGCATACCCGCCTGAAAGTGCAGAAGGAATTTAAGAAGCCGGATGAGCTGCTGACAAGTTATGATATTGCCCACCATGCCGGTTTATCTATAGAACAGGAGTACGAACTGCTGGGGCTGTTGAAAGAAGTGCAGCGGCAGGAATACCTGAAAAGACACCTGGCCAAGGTATTGCCCGTGATGGCAGAAATGGATCAGCTCAAAGAAAAGATCAAACTCAACGGGCATTTTAAAAATCTTTCATCGCTTGATTTTGATATTCCTGGTAAAGAATAATGCGCAGGCGCTGGCGCTGGTAGCGTAACGGGTAGCGTATTAAACGAGTGTTCTTTGTTATCTTTCGCCCAAAATAACGCAGCTTGGCGCAGACTACTATTTGTTTTGATTTTGGCAACACCCGCCTTAAATATGCTCTCTTCACCGGCAACCAGCAAACCCTGGTGGCCGTGCTGGAAAATGATGCGTATGACACCGTAAAGGCCGTACTGGATACTTACAAACCTGATAAGGCTATCTTATCATCAGTGATTAACCACAATGTGGCTATTGAGTCATTACTGGCCAGTAGCACAAGGTTTCATAAATTATCTCACCAGACAAAACTTCCGTTTACCACGCCGGTGGGTAAGCCTGAAACCATTGGCGCAGACCGTTTGGCTTTGTGCGCAGCCGCGGTTGAATTTTTTCCGGAGAAGAACAACCTGGTGATTGCATTGGGTACCTGCATTACCTACAACTTCATCAATAAGTACCATGAGTTTACTGGTGGCGGCATATCACCGGGCATGGATATGCGCTTTAAATCTCTCAATACTTTTACAGCGTTGTTACCGGTAATTAAAGAAGATTGGAACTTTCCGCTCATTGGTTATGATACAAGAACCAATATTTTAAGCGGTGTTATACTAGGAATGGCAAAAGAAATTGATGGCTTTATCGACGCATACTCAGCACGTTATGGCAACTTTAACGTGCTTTTAACCGGGGGTAATTCTGCCTATTTTGTTCCCCACCTTAAAAACCAGATATTTGCAGACCCTGATTTGTTATTCAAAGGATTATATGCTATTAGTGAGTGCAACAACCAAACATAAACTGTGGTTCAGTTTTCTTTTTCTGGCTTTTGTTTCAAACCTGCAGGCGCAGGAAAATTCACCTTATTCAAGGTATGGTTTTGGTGACCTGGTTCCTAACCAACCTATCTTAAACCGCGGCATGGGAGGTATTGGTGCTGGCTATGTAGACTATGACAAACGCTATGATCTAAAAGATCAATACCCAAAATCTCAGAACGTAAATTTTCTGAACCCTGCCTCTTATTCAAAAATTAGGATCACTTCATTTAACCTTGGTTTTGAGATAGACAGCAGAACGCTGCGTTCACCTTCACAGGCAGAGAAGTTTACGGCCAGCAGCGCCATCATTTCTTACCTGCAGTTGGGTTTACCACTGAGCCGTAAGCACCAGGTAGGCTTAAACTTTGGATTAAGACCATTATCCCGGATCAATTACAAGATCCAGCAAACCGAGAGGCATGCCTATCCTGATCCGCTGATACCTGCAGATAGCATTGCCAGTATTTTTGAAGGCACCGGTGGTACCTATGAAGCCTTTGCAGGCATTGGTAAAGCATTTAAGAATTTTAGCATTGGTGTAAATGCAGGTTATTTCTTTGGAACAAAAGATTACAGTACCCGGAAGTCTATATTGAATGATACGGTGCTGCATTATAAATCTAATTACGAGACGAAGACATCTTTTGGTGGCTTCCTCTTCAATTTTGGGGCGCAGTACCAGGCCAATATCAATAAGAAAACAAAACTGGTGCTGGGTGCTTTTGGTAACCTGAGGCAAACATTTAATGGCCGGCAGGATATTGTGCGTGAAACCTTTAATTACGATGCTAACGGCGCACCTTTTCCGATAGATACCGTAGAAGCGCAAAAAGACGTAAAAGGCACCATCAGTTACCCTTCTAATATTGGCATTGGCTTTACCATTGAACGTTTAGACCGCTGGATGCTTGGCGCAGACTTTACCACCACCACATGGAAAGACTATGATTTCTTTGGCGTAAAAGACGTGGTACGCAATAGCTGGAGCCTGCATGTTGGCGGACAGTTTGTGCCGGATGCCTTCAACCCTAAGGGCTACTGGAACCATGTGGCTTACCGCGCAGGCTTTTATTTTGGCCCGGATTATATAAAGGCCGGAGGCAAGGATCTAAACCAGTTTGGGATTTCCCTGGGTGCCGGTTTGCCCGTGCGCAAGAACCCGTACACCAACCAGTTTTCTTATATGAACGTTGGTTTTGAATACGGAAGACGCGGCAACAACAATAACCTGCTGCGTGAAAGTATGTTCCGTATTACAGTAGGCTTTACCCTGAGTGATCTCTGGTTCATTAAAAAGAAATACAACTAAACAGATACATGCGCGTGAGCAACTTTATAAAATTACTGACAGCCCTTTTTGCGGGCTGTTTTGTTTTATACGGTTGCGAGAATGATTTAAAAGATTTGCCCAATAACAAAGACAAACGCGCGGCCCTGGAAGAAGGCCATATGATTGAAGCCTTTTTAAGCCAGGGCGGAAAAGTAAAAGGCAAGCTTACCTCACCACTGATGTATAGGTACCAGCAGGCCGACTCTCCCTACATGGAATTTCCAAAAACGCTGCACATAGATTTCTACAATGACTCCATGGTAAAGGAAAGCCAGATGGACGCCAAGTATGGCAAGTTCAGGCAATGGGAAAACAAGGTTTTCCTGAAAGACAGCGTGGTAGTTATTAACGTACTCAAGGGCGATACATTACGTTGCGATGAACTTTGGTGGGATGAAAACCTGCAAAAGTTCTACACCAATAAACCCGCGCGCTACAGCCAGAAAGATCATTTTGTTAACTACGGCAAAAACGGGCTGGAGGCAAAACAAGATCTCAGCAATCTTGTTTTCTATGATAATAGCGGTACGCTCCCTGTACCCAAAGACAGTACTACCACTGTGGCGGCAGACAGCAGCCAGTCTCCCATCCACTAACAGGCGCTCCGCCCATTAACAATTTGATAACCACGTCCCGCAAAATTTCTTAATTAAACGTTTGTTTGATCTTAAACAATCGTTTAACTTTGCCCCCATTATTCTGAAAAAATTATGACGGACAAGAAATTACACATCATTAACCACGCGCTGGAACTATTTGCCGAGAAGGGTTTTGAGGGCAGTTCCATCCGTGATCTTGCAGCACGTGCCGGTGTAAATGTGGCGATGGTAAATTATTATTTCGGCTCCAAAGAGAAATTATTTGAGAGCCTGGTAGAGGAGCGCGCCTCCTACTCGCGCGAAGTATTGGATGAGATTGCCAAGAATACTTCTTACTCTGATATTGAAAAGATAGACCACATTATAGACAACTATATAAAGAAACTTTTTACCAACCGGAAATTTCACCGCGTGTTGCACCAGGAAATGATGCTGAACCAGCGTGAAACACTGCAACAGGCAATTGTAGAAATCTTGTACCCAAACAGTCGCATAATAAAGGGGGTAATAGAAGCCGGCATGAAAAATGGTTCCTTCAGAAAAGTAGACCCGCCGCTTGTCATTGCCACTATTGCGGGCACCATCAATCAATTGCTTCTATCAAAGAGAATGTGTATAAAGCTGCTGGAAAAAGACGCAGATTATATTCCGTACGAAGATCCGCGTTTTGCCAAAAGGCTGGGAGACCACCTGAAGCAACTGATGCATGCGCATTTGCTTAACCATTCAGACAACAGTAAAAAATAAATCAATACAGCAAGATGGAAAATCAGGAAGTAACCAAAAAAAAGAAATCGCCTTTACGCATCATCATCCTGGCGGCCGTGCTTATTGTGGCCGGTATCTATGCCTTTAAAAAAATCTCGTTTGCACTGGCACATGAAACCACAGACAATGCCCAGGTAGAAACGCAGATTGCACCCGTATTGCCACGCGTTGCAGGGTATGTAAAAAGCATTGCCGTAAAAGATTATGACTCCGTAACTACCGGCCAGTTGCTGGTAGAACTGGATGATGAAGAGCTACAGACACAGCTGGCACAAATGGAAGCAGACTACAAAGTAGCCGAAGCGGAAATAGTAAACGCAAAAGCGGCGCTGAACAATGCCGTAGTATCAATAAAAACCAACAAGGGAAATATTTCTTTGAGCGATGTAAAAGTGCAGCAGGCACAGGATGATTACAACCGCAATAAAAATCTTTTTGCAGACCAGGCCATTACCAAGAAACAACTGGAAGATAGTCGTTATGCCCTGGAACAGGCTACCCAGCAGGCCAATAACAGCCAGAGTGATCTGGGCACTGCGCAAAGCCGTATTGCCATCTCTCAATCTGCCATTCAGCGTGCAGAAGCGCAACTGGGTGTTAAAAAGGCAATTATCGATCAGCAAAAATTAAAAATCTCCTACACCAAAA
>DATJGC010000551.1:0-5125 GCA_035495345.1 Chitinophagaceae bacterium
CACCTGTGCAAATGGTGCATTGCTGATCCACATTTTGGCACCATTTAAAATAACATGGCTGCCGGCGTCTTTGATGGTGGTAAGCATACCGCTGGGGTCGCTGCCATGGTTGGGCTCGGTAAGGCCGAAACAACCCAGCCATTCACCGCTTGCCAGCCGAGGAAGGTATTTTTTCTTCTGCGCTTCGCTGCCATAGGCATAAATAGGAAACATCACCAGTGAACCCTGCACGGATGCGGTAGACCGTACACCGCTATCTCCGCGCTCCAGCTCCTGCATCATCAGGCCAAAACTGATGTAATCCAGTCCACCCCCGCCGTATTCAATGGGCACAGTGGGGCCAAAACAGCCCAGCTCACCCAATTGCTTTACTATCTGCTGCGGAAACTCGGCGCGTTGGGCGTAATCTTCAATGATAGGAGAAATTTCTTTTTTTACATAGGAGCGAACGCTTTCGCGCACCAGCTTCTGTTCATCGGTCAGTAAATCATCCAGTAGAAAATAATCAGGGCTTTGAAACAAATCTTTAGACATGGAAGCAGGTTTTAACCATCGTATTGTTGTTCTTGCCGCATCAGCGGACTATTGTGATACAGGTAAAAGCATGAATCGTTCACGCGGCGGCGGCCAGGCTGGGCCGATGCGCTTTTCCCGCAAGGGCGAAAGTAAGAAAAACGGCCGGAAGCACGGTCAACCTCCTTACCTGCGCTGTGGCGTTGCTGAAATAAAGAAAGCTGCAAAAAAATGTAATTTTCACGTGCAACATGTTTGCAGTTAGTACGACCTTATACCAAACCACCAACAAAACACCGCTTTGGAATTGACCGCCACAATAGCATACGATGAATTAGTAGAACGTTGTAAACGGGGTGATAGCCTGGGATACAGTGAGTTGTATAACAAATACGCCAAGGCCATGTTTAACACCAGTCTGCGGATAGTGAATAATGTGGGCGATGCAGAAGACATTTTGCAGGATGCGTTTGTGGATGCTTTTAAGCACCTGAAAGACTTTCGCTACAACAGCACTTTTGGGGCCTGGCTAAAAAGAATTGTGATTAATAAGTCTATTACGCTGCTGCGTAAGAAAAAGCTGCAGATGGTAGATATTGAAAGCACGCAGGAAGCAGATACAAGTGATTATGAAGCGGTAGACGAGGTAGCTTTTCAGTACAAGGTAGACGAGGTAAGAAAGGCCATTCAAAAGTTACCGGACGGTTACCGCGCCGTGGTGAGTTTGTACCTGCTGGAAGAAATTCCGCAGGAAGAAATTGGCAAGATGCTGGGCATATCTCACAACACCGTACGCACCCAGTACCACCGCGCAAAACAAAAATTAATGGGTATTTTAAAACAAGGAGCTGAATCATGAGCAAGCATCTGGAAGACTTTGTAAAAAATAACCGCGAAGACTTTGACAAGTTTGAGCCGGGCCCCGTGGTATGGCACAATATTCAGCAGCAGCTTACCAAGCCGCCACGCAAGGGAATTCTTATTAGCATGCAGGTACTCAGGTGGAGTGCAGCAGCCGCCATTGTACTTTCGCTTGGCGTAGGCGTTTGGCTGTTCATGGGTAATAAAAAAAACCCTGATGGCAGCATGGCAGTCGTAAACACGCAAACTGATACTTCCACCGCAGCCGCCCGCCCCAATGATAGCGCAACCGCCCCCGTGCTGGCAGACAACCAGCAGGCGCAGCAAAAGCAGGAGGCAATTGGCAGCCAGGCAACCAAGGAAGAAGACGATACTTACAATGAGGAGATGGCCCACTACGCCAGGCTGGTAGAAATAAAACAGGCGCAGATTAAAAAAATTAAGAACGATGAACCTTTGTTGTACCAGCAATTCGCCGGCGACTTTCACAAGCTGGACAGCACTTTTCATATACTGAAGAAACAGCTTCCCGTAAATCCTAACCGCGAACAGATTTTGGAAGCCATGATTCAGAACCTGCAGTACCAGGAAGCGTTACTAACCCAGCAATTAAACATCATTAAAAAAATCAACAACACAAAAAAAGAAGCGTATGAAAAAGCATACAGAAGTGCGTAAGTATATAATCATGGCCGCGCTCCTGCTCATCAGCAGCACCTGGCTACTGGCCGCCGATGGCCCGGACATTGAAAAAAAGAAAACCTATTCAAAATCTTACAACCTTGGCGGTAACGATAGGGTTCATATCAACAACCAGTTTGGTGAAGTAAAAATTACCACCTGGGCAAAAAGCGAGGTGAAGGTAGATATCAATATTACCGTAAAGGCCTCCACAGAAGAGCGCGCCACCAGTATACTGGACAATATCAATATTGAGGATGGTAAATCAGGTGATGGCGTTTACTTTAAAACCAATCTTGGTAAGCAGGAACATAAAGGCGATAAAAAAGGGAATAATAACCAGAGCATGGAAATTAATTACGAGGTAAGTATGCCTGCAGGTAACCCGCTAAAACTGGAAAGCCAGTTTGGTAAATCTTATGTGCCGGATATGACGGGGCCCGTAGAGATCAGCCATAAATTTGGCGACCTGGTAGCCGGTAATCTCAGCAATATAAAAGACCTGCAGGTAGAATTTGGCAGCGCAGTAATTGAGAGCGTTAACAACTGCAAATTTGAAATTAAATTTTCCAAGGCCGAGATAAAGAAAATGACAGGTGAAATAAAAGGCAGCTTTGAATACTGCGATAAGGTAAAACTAGCCCTTAACAACAGCGCCACCGGTTTTACACTCAACAACCAGTTCTCAAAGATTGAAATAAACGTGGCAGATGGATTTAACGGAGACTTTGACATCCACACCAATTTTGGTGAATTTCATAACGGCACACCCATTGCCATAAAACAAGCAAAGGAGGATGATGAGCACGGGCCAAAATTTGATAAAGACTATTCAGGCAAAAGCGGCAACGGCGCCTGCAAGGTGCGGATAAATTCAAGCTTTGGCACCGTACGGTTTATTTAGTTTGCTTACACCTTATCCTTTGATCTTACGGCTGTACATCTTACGCTATTTTTACTAAGCCAGGCGTATTACCAGCCACCAATATATAGAACAGGGGGCCAACGTAGCTAGAACGTTGGCTCCCTGTTTCTTTTACAACAATGTTTATTTATAGCACCGGGGCCAGCGGTTGTATGCCTGCTTCCGACAGGTAGCTGGTCATCTCCTGCTGGTATCCCTTTGCAACGGACCTGGCGGCTGCAGCAAAATCTTCCTTGCCGGAGGCGTAGAGAATGGCGCGACTGGCATTTACGAGCAGCCCTACTTCTTTGTTCATGGCCTTCTCTGATATTTCCTTCAGGCTGCCACCCTGTGCACCCACGCCCGGCACCAGCAGAAAATGTGCAGGCAGTAACTCACGTATATGCGTAAACGCAGTAGCCTGTGTAGCACCTACTACAAACATTAGGTTACCGGTATTGCCCCAGGCGGCTACCGTTTGCAGCACCTGCTCATACAGGTAAACTTGAGCGGCGGTCGCGCCATTGGTAGCATCTGCGCTCAGGGGTGCCAGTGGTTGCCATTCAAAATCTTTGGCGCCTTCGTTAGAGGTAAGGCCAAGTACAATGGTCCATTTACCCGCATAATCTAAGAAAGGCCGAATACTGTCTTCGCCCATATAGGGGGCAACAGTGATGGCATCAAAAGGCATTGCCTTAAAAAAAGCCTGCGCGTACTGCGCAGAGGTATTGCCGATGTCTCCACGTTTTGCATCTGCAATGCGGAAAATGTTTTCTGGCAGGTATTCCACCGTTTTTTGCATAGACTGCCAGCCGGCAAGGCCCTGCGCCTCGTAAAAAGCTGTATTGATTTTATAGCTCACACAGAGATCAGCGGTGGCATCAATGATGGCCTTGTTAAAAGCAAAGACGGGGTCTGGCTCCTTTAAAAGATGTACCGGAATTTTGGCGGGGTCTGTATCCAGGCCAACACAGAGATAAGATTGCTTGGCAAGTATCTGTTCTACCAGTTGCTGTCTTGTCATGCCGCAAATGTAAATTTTATCAGTCAAACCCCGGCGCCCACCCCGGCCCGCAAAACGCCGGGAATATTTTTGCAGCCAGCAAATTTGCCCTACTTTGTGTAGCAATTACATCGGCAACCTTAACCATATTCTACTTTACTTATGAAAAAAATTGTACTGCCTGCGGCTGCATGGGCCATCCTCTGCAGCAGTTGCGCCTCGCTTACAAAATCACAGGTGGAGGCCGTTAACCACTTTTCTAAAACCAGCGCCAACTTCTCCGCCTATCCTTCCAAAGTAATTACCGCACTGGCAGATGTATACGTTGAACGCGGCGTATACCTGGTAAACTCGCTGGATGATTTTGAAGAAATACAGGCCGCCAGTGATCAGAATGATGATTCCTCTGCGGAGAAAACGGTTACCCAGCACATTAATGAACTTGACCAGCTGATGCTGTCGAAGAAAAAAGGCTATGCCACGGGCGCAAACGTTGATATCACCTTTAAGATCATCGACAAATACATACAGTCGTTGGCGGTACTGTCTTCAGACAAACATATTACCGCTGTTGGCGACCAGGCAGTAGATCTTGGCGCAGGGCTCGATTCACTGATTGGCGTCTACAACGCCATGCCGGATACCAAAAAAGTAAACAAAGGCATTGGCGGGCTGGTAGGCAGTGTAATCATGGCCGGCGGTAAACAATGGGTGCGGGCCAAACAGGCCAATGAGATTAAAAGATTTGTACCCGCTGCGGATGAAATGATAGGCGTTATGACAGACAACCTGCTTACGTTTCTGCGCTCGGGTAAAATAGACTCGCTCATCCGCAATGAAAGACAGGGCATCGCCAGTGATTATAAAAGTTTTTTGCGCCACCGCCAGCCCACCGTTCAAAATGAAAGGGAATACCTGCAGCTGTACATGGATGTAGCTCATATAGACGAACTAAGGCAACAGACCATCAGCGCTACCCGCGCACTCCGCACTGCGCACGCGGCCCTTACAGAACAAATACTGGCAAAAAAAGACGTGCATGAAATTATTACCGCGCTGCAGCAACTCTATGAAGATGTAAAAGAAGTTAAGACCACCATTAAGGCCATTGATGCACCCAAAAAATAACCAACCATGGATACTTCACAATTTAAACCGCAAAC
>DATJGC010000552.1:0-6591 GCA_035495345.1 Chitinophagaceae bacterium
CACCTGTGCAAAGCTCACCGAAAACGGAGGTTCATCAATTTAGTAAAACTCAATAAGTCGTCATAAATGAAGCGTCTTCTGTGCGAACTGTTGTCAGACAGTGTTTTCCTAATGCGCCTGCTGCTGCAAATGGCTAAGCGCCTTACCCAAAAGGCTTTTCAAAAAGTTCAAGCAAATTATACCAGATATTAGTGATTGTGACAAATCAAGAAGTACTACAACAATTAACGTCTAAGCGCGATATTGTATTTAAACGGCTTTCAGCAAAACCCCTTTCCGGTTTTTTTGCAGACGAATACAACAGTCTTCTGTCGGGTGAAACCTTTCAAATGGGTGACGACAAAGACGAGGCGTTGAATAATTTGAAGAAGCATCAGGACGACAAGACACAGGATATTGTCTTCACTCAGAAAGTTAATAGCGTAAATAGATTAAGCGAATCGGAAATTATAGATGGATTTTCACAAAGCTGGAAGCTGGCATTCAATACCGTTTCAGACAATGATTTGCGCACTCCAATGTATGCAGCTTTACTAAATTATGACGCCTACGATCTGCCGGCGGAGAACAATCTCACTTTTTTCGGTAACACTGAATTTCCCGAGCTGTCTGTTCCTCAATACCTGCCACCCTCACTCTATGAAACGAAGGTGATAAGTTTGGAGAACGTTTTTGATTTTAGCCCGGCATGGCCTGATTGCGAGGAATTTGACTGGACCACCGAGTTCATTGAAGTTTATTTTGAGCTTCAAACCTTGTTCAAGCTTCATTCTAGGATACTGCTGCATAAAGCGCTGGCCAGAATGGATGAAAATGGAAGCCTTGCCAGTTTGCAGCAGCGGCCATTCCGATTCTATATAGCAGAACATGATATGGAGGCAGGCATGTTGTATACACTAAAGTAAGATCCTGGTTCCTAACGTTCAACGGTAGGCCGCAAACTCTGCCAGTTTAAATAAATCGCGGTTGATCTTTTCTGACCAGGCGGCTTGTTCTTCTTTGTCTCGACTAAAATCTGTATCCTTATCATAGGTGTTTTGCGCCGCTGCCAGTTCATCCATTATTTTCTGGTAGAGTGCAGGCAATTCCTTCTGGGCGGTGGCAGGGTTAAACCGGTAGGCCTTTACCATCTTATTGAGCTTGCGCGCATAGATCTCTGCAATATCAAAATGCCCCTGTTCATGGGCCAGTATATAATCTGTTTTCACCCTGCCCCAGGAGCTGTTTTTCTCAAACACGCAACCGATGGTATAATTAAAACCCCTGTTTCCGTCGTAGCTATACTTAAAAGTGATCTTGGAACTGGTGAGCGCGGCATTGGTGGTATTCTCGTCTGGCAGGCTTTTAAAATCGCGCCAGGTAAGCCTGCGCTCTGCACTCCAGGGAATGCTGTTATCGTCTTTTTGGGTGGTAAAAGAAAAAAGGGAAGCTATCAAAATACCTGCTATCAACTTAAGCATCATACCATGAATTTAAAGACAATTAACGCCCCAAAGCGCCAAAGGGTGCTAAATAAAATCTTAAAATTACCTGTGAAAGTATGGCTGGATAAACAGAGCGACTAACGCACCTTTTTCAAGAGCATTACATAGCCGCAAAGGCCTTTCTTTTTTTGTTTGTTTACCTGTACCGGTTTGATGAGATGATATTCTGTAAACTGGGAGACATACGGGTAAGTAATGATATTGCCATCTACATCGCCCCACTGGTGCTTTTTATACACAACCTGCCGCTCATTCCAATCATACATTCTTACTTCATACAACTTGGAGGTAGGGTCTCCAATAAACACAAACTGGTACCAGGCGCCCTGCGTAAGCGGAAGCACAATGGGCAATTCATATTCGCTTTCCATTTTTACAGACGCTTCACGCACTACATCATAACCCTGGGCGCTGAACATTTGTTTGAGACTATCAATCTGTACTTTGTAAGAATCATTCATGCATCCTTCAAGACGGATCACGTCTTCCTGGGCCACCGCTGCTAGGGAGAGCAGGAGCATCGCACAAAACACTGTACAGCTGGCCAGAAAGCTTTTCATATTATCGGGTTTGACAGGATGACGGATTATTAATTCCACTAATATAATTCTCAATCGGGGTAGTGCAAAGGGTATTCCAATAATTTCGCCCAAACCCCATTAATGAGCGCTTAATGGTTATATAACAATATTTTTAATCTGATATTGCGCCAGAGGGGCCAACTAATGGTTAGCACTGAATTAATACATGAAATTTGAGAGGATTGGCTAAGGCGGCAAGTGGCATTTGCAGCTCCCGCAAGCGTATTAAGCCTAAGTAAATGTCAACAACTTTGGAGTGATAAAGAGCCATTTTTGCGACTAGTAGCTATCGCCTGAGGCCTTATCTCACCAGAACCATTACTCCTTTTTTGGTAATCGTTTTACCCGTAAAGTCCTGCCCCTGCACCACCCATACATAACTGCCGGAGGCTTGTTCCTTGCCACCATAATACCCATTCCATCCGGTGCCGTCGTTGCTGCTGAATACCATTACACCCCAGCGGTTGTAAACCCTGAAATAATTGATCTTACTGATGCCCACGGGTATGGGCCTGAAAACGGTGTTTTGTGTGCCGCCCGGGGTAAAGGCATTGGGTACAAAAATATCCGGTGCGGTGCGGTACACCTTTATGTGGATGGTGTCTATCGCAAAGCAGTTTTCCGTGGTATAAGTCTTCATGGCATAGCTGTATTCACCGCTGGTGGGGAAGAGGGCGGTGGGCGACTGCAATGTGTTATTATCCAGGAAATCGGGCGGGGTCCAGAGAAACAGTGGCGCGCCACTTCCGGTAAGCTTTAGCGGCTGGTTAATGGTGGCCACGGTGTCTTTACCTGCGGAGGCAAAAATGGGCGCTCTTACGCTGATTACTACGGTATCCAGTCCTGGTTTGGGGCAACCCAGGTTATCATATACTGCCAGTACATAGGCGGTGCTGGTACGCGGGGTTGCCAGTGGAGAAAGGCTGTTGGCATTCAGGAGGCTGAAGTTGGGCGTCCAGGTAAAACTGCTGCCCACAATCTTGCCTTGCAGCAGGGCTGTATCGCCAAAACAAATGTGCTGGTCGGCCCCGGCATCGGCGCCGGGGTAGGGCACGGTACTGATGCTTACATCATCTGCCACACTGCATTTGCCAATGCGGCCTACTAAATGAAACACGGTATTGCCTGTGGGCCGCACCTGCGGGTTGGCGATATTGGCATTGTTTAAGCCGGTAACGGGTGTCCAACTATAGGCAAGTGCATTACCGGAGGGGTGCAGCGTAATCTGGTCGGTAAGGCAAATGGTACTATCCGGACCTGCATCCAGTGTAACATGATCTACTACACGCACTCTTACGGTATCTGTGTTGATGCAGCCATCCTGGTTTAACTGAACCTGGTAAAGCGTGGTATTGGTAGGGAATACCAAGGGCGTGGCGGTGTTTTCATTAACGATGCGGGTAAGCGGAGACCAGCTGAAGTTGCCCGTGCCGGTTGCCTGCAGCAGTAAGGTATCCTGCAGGGGCAGGTTGCTGCAGATAAGCGTGTCTTTGAATGCCAGGTCAATGGTAGGCTTATCTTTTACTTCAACCGGTACCGTTACGGTATCAATGCAACCTTTATTGCTTTGTACAATGAGTTCGGCGGTCTTAATGCCCAGGCTGGCGTATTTCCAGACGGGGTTTTGGGTTTTGGCAGTATCAGCTTCGGTGGTCTCATCGCCAAAATTCCATCTCCACGCATTTACCACCCCGTATTTTGTTTTGGTGGTATCAATAAACTGGAGCGGTGTAAGCAGGCATGAACCCGCTATGCGAAAGCCGGGATAAAAACCCGGGTACACCCTGGCCAGCGTGCTGGTAGAGTCCAGGCATTGTCCGGCCAGGATGACTTTTAGTTTGATGGTATAGGTACCTGTGTCAGCAAACTGGTGTTGCACAAGACCGAGCGGGTCCAGTGAAGTATCCGTCTTGGTAGCATCGCCAAAAGACCAGATATAGACGGTGCCTGCAGGGTTGGTCTGTTCATTTTTAAAAGACACCAGGAAATCATCACAATAATCGTAATCCGGTTTCAGAAAGGCTTTCAGCGGGTTGCAGTCAGACACTTTCAGGTGAATGTCTTTGCGATGGATATTAATCAGCACGCCGTTATGGTATTCATAAATACAGCTGGTGATTACATATTGTGCAGATACAGACGGTGCAATACCGGAGATGATACCCGTGGCCGGGTTGATGGATGCTTTAAGGCCGAGCGGATTGGCGCCACTGTAAGGCGATTCATAGGGCAATGCAACATAGGGTGGGGGCGCAGCCGGGTTGGGTGATACACAATTGAGGCAGGTACCGCTGGATTGTGTGCCGGTGCCACCGCCGCGGTAAGCATCGCAAAGGCTGTACACCAGTGAATCACCTTCAGGGTCAGTAGCAGAAAAATCAAAAGAGAATCCTGAGCCTGCACAGATAGCCACTGCATCATTGCCGGCAATGACGGGGCTAGAATTATGCCTGGGCAGGGCCAGTACATTGGTGCCGGGTATATCGCAGGTATAGGTAGCACCATAGTTGCCGCTGTTGCCGGAGATATTTTTGATGCCTTCAATACGGCAGCAGCGCTGGTAAGAAATGGTGTAGCCAACTGCGTTATCGGGCAGCTCAATAGTGGTTTCAAAGTATTTTAGCTTGTAACAGATATCCAGCGGCGGGTTGGTGATACATGGGTTGGAAGCCGGGTCATAGCTGATGGTTTCTTCATTTACCTTGTTGGCAATAATGCTGGAGACCTGTGAATTATCAGTACGGTTAAAGATGGTAAAGGCCGCCGTGGTCTCGTTTTGGCCGGGGTCATTGGCGCTGCAGTCAATATAAAGTTTTAACCGGATCAGGTACTGGGAGCTATTGGGGCTGGCGCCAGGGCCGATGTACTTATAGGATAGTTCTCCCCCGCGTATATGCCGGGCATACACAGGTAGCAGCACTAACATTAAAGAGCATACCGCCAGTAATTTTTTCATTCCGTAGTTCCGCGCAGGCTAAACTGTTGTGTAAACGCCAGGTAAGACAACAGGGCTTCGCTGCTTTTTTCTTTTTCCTCCCACATACCCATATGGGCGCTGTTTTCCAGGATGTGAATACTCGTCACCTCCGGTAAATGGCATTGTTGCATACTATCGTTAAAAGGTATGGCTTTATCCTGTTTGCCAATGATAAAAAGTACAGGTTTGCCAAACGACCGTAAAATGGCCGTACGATCAGGGCGTTGTATCATTGCCTCGTAGTAAGCAACCAGTGCCGCCGGATCAAATGTACCGTAACGGTTGATCATATCCTCTACAACGGCGTTGTTTTCTATACGGAATTTTTCCGTGAAAAGGTTGGGTGTAGATTGTTTGATAAATTCATAGCTGCCATGCTTTTGTATAAAATCTATTCCCCGGCGGCGCGTATTTTTTCTTTCTTCTGTATCTGCAAAAGCAGAGGAATGAAACAGCCCCAAACCACTTACGGCATCTTTGTACATGGCTACCAGTGCAAGCGTTATATACCCACCCATGCTGTGGCCAATGACGATGGGTTTTGCCCTAGGCTGGCCTGCTTCTTCGCCCGTACATTCTGCATCCAGTATGGCTTTCATGCAATGGGCAAGCGATTCAAGCCCCATGTCTTCAAGCATGGCTGAGCCGCCACTCCCTGGAAGATCAGGAATGATCAACCGGTATTGGGCCGAAAGCTGCGGCACCTGCTCTCTCCATACATGGCTGTCTTCAGCAAAACCATGAATAAGCATTACAGGGGCACCCTGCCCGGTTACCTGGTAGTTGATTTTTTTATGTTGGTATTCGATGCTGTTGACGGTCATACAAACGTATTTGCTGATAGCGATAAATACTCCGGAACAAAACTATGACCAGAATAAGCAAAATACTATTATTCATTTCCTGCGGCAGCCAGTT
Organism: Chitinophagaceae bacterium; assembly: GCA_035495345.1. Classification (GTDB taxonomy): domain Bacteria; phylum Bacteroidota; class Bacteroidia; order Chitinophagales; family Chitinophagaceae; genus JACMLD01. The sequence goes on from DATJGC010000552.1 coordinate 5,961, forward strand.
CCAGGCAAGTAAGAGTAAAAGGGTGAGTACAGCGGTGAAGAGCCAGTAGTTTTTAACCCAACGCGCTTTACGGGTGATGAAGAAGGCAATCACGGCATGGCTGGGCAATGCCCATAAGAGGTTGAAGTTGTTTCTGCAAACGGTATCCACCCTGAAGATCCAGAGGGCCAGCATCAGGCATCCCAGCAGGCCCGTGCAAAGAAAGAAAAGGCGATCCAATAGCGTAGCCAGCTGTTGGCCGGCCTTCTGCTGCAGCAAACTTGCGATTATCATCAGCAGTAGCAGGAATATAAACAGGGTAACCGGTGTAAAAAAGCTGCCGGCTGCAGGCTGTTCATCTGGCAGCAACAACATTCGTTCTGTTACCAGGGGTTGATGCCGGGTAGCGGCGCTGTCCATCCCCATCATCAGGTAATCTGGTAAGAACATGGCCTGGCGGTTGGTCATGGTTTCATCCAGGTGGTTGCCCAGCAGTACATCAATGGCAAAGCGGTTCCAGGCCTGGCTGCTGTTGTTCATGTAACTATGGATCAGTTGCCGGTAAGTGCTGTTGGGGTTTGGGCGAATGTCTTTGAACTGCACGCTGTCTGTGTATTTCAGGAGCATGTCCCGGGCCCGGGTGGTACAGTTG
>DATJGC010000553.1:0-4706 GCA_035495345.1 Chitinophagaceae bacterium
AGCTCAGTTATAGCATAAAAGTAAAACACAGCGGCGTTGCGGGTGAGAAGCCCGGCCGGCTTTGAGGCCGATCAATTAAAAGATTAACCGGACAACAGTGCTTTTCAATGTCCACTTATTGCATGGACTGCCTGCCTAGCACGTAAAACCTGGTGGAAATCATTTGCCAATAAAGCTTTCCAGGTCGTCAAGGCTTTTTGTTTTATGTTCAAGAAAAAGAGGGTTATGAAAATCTTCCAGTTTTTTGAGCAAAGAAAAAAGTTGCTTCTTTTCGGCAGCAGTGAGTCTGCCGCTTACAAGTCTAGATACCCTGCCCACGCGCTTAATTACTTTCAGCCTGCTGAGAAACTTCCAATTCTATCGTCGATAAAAGATATTGGCTATGAAGTTATTAGTCAGTTCTATGTTGGAGTGCTTCAACCTGTGCTGAGTATGCGGTCCAAAAGATTTGGCGGTAAATTTATCAGACACTATATTGACAAAAAAATGAAAAAAACGCTTTTTGACTTTATAGCAAGATACATCTCGCTCACTGAGGAAGAGGAGAACGCGATACTTTCGCTGAATATCTTTCGGGCAGTAAAGAAAAGGACTATTCTGCTAAAAGAAGGACAAAGCTCAAACGAAAGCTACTTCGTTTTAAAAGGTTGTATACGCACTTATTACATGATTGATGGGGAAGAAAAAACAACTGCTTTTTATACAGAAATGGAAGCTTTAACCCCTAATTGTGTTATCAATAATACGCCTTCAGAATATTTTATAAGTTGTGTGGAAGATTGTATCCTTACTGTTTCTACTACCGAAATGGAAGCTGAAATAAATACTAAATTTCCAAAGTTTGAGATAATGTGTAGAAAGCTGGCAGAAGAAATGTTGACAAAACAAAAAATGGAATTTGACGAGTTTAAGACTTCTTCACCTGAACAACGGTACCTGAACCTGCTGGAAAAGAGACCTGACCTTATTCAGCGGGTACCACAACAGCAATTGTCAAGTTATCTGGGCATTAAACCGCAATCCTTAAGCCGGCTACGGGCAAGAATAACCGAGAAAGACAGGGGATAAGGTCAATTTCTTAACTTAAGTGAACAGAATTGCGAAAAGCGTGAATTTATCTTTGCAGCATCATCAGTCAGAACATAAGAGATATGCAAAGGAGAAATTTACTGCTTGGAATTATTGTACTACTCACTATCAGTTCAGCGCTTAATGCACAAGGCGGGCGTAAAGACAGTCCCAGAAGAAAGTGGTTCATTGGAAGCACTTTCCTGCTGCTGGGTAATTTTGATAAAGTAAATCCCCCGGAATTTATCCAGTTAAATGTTGGTTACAGGATAACGCCTAAGAACGTTGTTTCTTTTGAATTTAAGCGGTCCATTTATTCATGGCCACTGGGTATTCCCTGGGGGCCTTCATTTGATGCGGAGGGGTTAAACTATCCCGGGCATGCCCGCATACTGGCGCCCACCCTGGCGTACCAGCGTTTTTGGTGGAAGGGCGTGTATACTTCCGTACACGCATTGAATGCATTTGAAAAGTATTTGGATGAGCATGATAAAAAGATTGGAAACGGTTACACCCTCTACCTCACCTATCGTTTAGGGTATCAACTTACATTCTTCAAAAATCGTTTCTTTTTTGAACCCTCTATCGGCATCACTCACTGGCCGATAAGAAACAATCTGCCTGAATCCTTCAAATCAGTTGAAAAAAGATGGCCTAACTATTTTCCCTGGGAGCCCGGGCTTCATTTTGGCTATAATTTCAATCTCAGATAGCAGCATTGGCTATCTCATTGACAGCGGCCATTTCAGAAAACGTGCAAACAGTAATTATTTGTGGCCATAATTATTTTGTCAAATTTTAAACCAAATCATTTTGAAAACGCGTCTGTACTTTTTTTGGCTAATGCCACTAGTGGTATTTATCTTTTGTTGGGGCTCCTGTCTCAAAAAGTCAGACCCGGGGCCAGCGGCCAATGTTTACCCTAAGTCGGTCTCCTTTACCTACAAAATTACTGGTATTAGTACCAATAGGGCAGATGTACTTAGCTACAAAACTGCCTCCGGTGCAGACAGTACGGTGGCTGGTGCAGCGCTTCCCTATAGTGTTTTGTTTAATAGGGTTGTAAACAAAAATGATGTGCTTTCGGTAGGCTACGGCACGCACAGCAATCAAAGTGTAAAACTGGAAATCTTTGTAGACAATAAGCTGGTAAAATCGGAGCAGTTCAACGCTACCGCTGGCGCCATTGTTTATTTGTTTGAATAAGACCACAGCCTACGATATAAAGTATACATAGTGCCAGGTATTGAGCCGGCAATTCCATTTTCTTGGTTTGTATCAACCAGCGCTCCATCGGTGCGTAACGGTTTTTATTATTATCACCACGCCTACCGTGTTGTGTACCGCTGTATCATCAATCAAAGGCTGCCCATTTTTAATTTTCTCTCACAGATTACACTGCAACGCTTTTAAAAATGTGGTTGTCAAAGACAAAAAACAAAGTATGAGACTATCTGTTGCAATACTCATCATGCTGCTATGCAGCAGTTGCAGAAAAAATGGTTTGCCTCCAACAACGGTTAAGTATCACCATTTAACTACCGACAGTTTACAATTTCTTCAGACCAACATACCCACTGATACCTATAATGATCTTTGTTTTGTTAACGGAACAACCGGGTATGCTGTTTCAGTAAACGGTAATATCGTAAAAACCATGGATGGTGGGCTGGGTTGGACAAAGCTTACTACCAATGTAACATTCAACCTGACCAGCGTACAATTTATAGACGCCCAGACCGGCTACGTAACGGGCGGAGATGCTACAGACGGGTATTTGTTAAAGACAACAGACGGTGGCTCATCATGGCAAAAACTTCCGTTGTCACTTCCCGAACCGGGTTGGCCCACCGGGATGTTTTTTGTAAATGCCAGTAAAGGCTTTATAGCAGGTAAAAACTTTTTCCGAAAAACCATCGACGGCGGTAGCACCTGGAATGATATACCAGGCGTTACCGCTGAAAACTTTGCGGATGTAAGTTTTAGTTCAGCCAGCAACGGCTTTGCAACTGCAGCAGGCGGTAAATTATTTGTCAGCAGCAATGGAGGTGATGCCTGGTATGCTGTAAAGACAAGTACCACTGAACCACTGGGAAAGATCTATCATTCAGGCGCCGGCTCATTTTCTTTAAGTCCTTCGGGTCTTGTAGACCTGTCGACGGGTAAATTATCTGCAACTGCCCATATTCCGCAAGGGGTTGTGCGGCTCTTATTTTTGAACGACAAGAACTGCATTGGCATTGGACAGCATTATAAGGCCGGATTTTTTCCTTACGGCGATATTCATCTAACGAACAGTGCCTGGGAAACAAGCTCCAGAAAAACCTACCAGCCATTTTCTGAGGCATTGGAACTAAAGACGATGGCAAAGAAAGCAGAAGGAAAAGTGCTGATGATTGGCAGGGCAGTACAAGGCACGGCAGTCATTGAGCTTAGTTATTAAAACAATTTCTATAAGGTGAATTGTTTCCGCATGCCAGGCTGAAGAAAGTTCGAGTAGCTGCAGAAATTTTCGATAATAGGGAAGGGGTTATTGATTGAAGGAGATGGAATACAGAGTACAAACCAGCCAACCCTTGTGAATTTTTGAAACTATTATGATATACCTATTATCTTAGCCTGCAGAAAATGCAAAGAGCACAACCCACAGACCGTGAAATCATCATTGCAATGCTTGTAAATTCCTTCAGGAACAACAAGAGCGTACAATACATTATAAAGCAGGATGCAAAGAAAGAGCGGCGGTTAAGAAGGTTGATGGAATATTCTTATGAGGTATGTAGTTTGTTCGGTGATGTGTTTATTACGGAGGATAAGGCAGGCTGCGCCTTGATCATAAAACCGGATAAGAAAAAACCATCGCTTACATCCTTATTACTGGATGTTCAATTGATAACAGGCTGCGTGGGCTTTTCAAACCTGCAGAAGGCCATGCGCCGCGAGGCTATCATAAAGGCGCAGCACCCGGTCGGTCCCCTTTACTACCTATGGTTCATTGGCGTGGAACCTGCAAAGCAACAGCGGGGCATCGGCAGCCAATTGTTAAAAGGAGTAATTGACGAAGCACAAAAAGAGGGTCGCACGCTTTGCCTGGAGACGTCTACGCAAACCAATATCGCATGGTATCAGTCATTCGGATGTACCATTTATAATGAACTGGATTTTGGCTATACATTGTATTGTTTGAAGAAAGAATGATTGCGTGCGGCGAGCCATAAGCCGGGCACTTAAATTATTTGGTAGAGCCTGGCAAGTTCTCTCAGGTCTATTGGATTGTCTACCTGTAGTTTTTCAAAGATATGCGCCTTGTGGGTGCCAACGGTTGAGTTTTGTATATTGAGTGTATCGCTTATTTCACTGACTGTTTTTCCGGCAATAAGCAGCATGGCAATCTCAAGCTGCCGGTTAGACAAAGATTGGAAAGGATTGTCTGTACGTTTTTCCAGTTTGTCGTTGGTAAGATTGTTTACTAGTTTTTCGCTGAGGTATTTCCTGTCGCCCAGCACCGTTTGTATGGCAGTAGCCACCTCATCCGCCGCGCACTCTTTGCTCAGGAATCCCTTCACACCCGCCTTTAGGTAACGCCTTGCAAATACATCTTCCGAACCCATGGTGAAAATGATAATTTTTGCTGCCGG
>DATJGC010000554.1:0-2698 GCA_035495345.1 Chitinophagaceae bacterium
CAAAGGCGCTCAGTATATCAAGGCTGCCTACCAGCAGGCCGCTGAGAAAAATTGTTTTGGCAGAGAATTGAATAGCATGAGGGTGGGCAGCAGTCATGGTGGCAATGGCGCGGGGTAATTGCCGGCGCTTGCTGAAGTTACGTACTCCAGCAAAATAAAAACAGGTACGTCCATCAACAACCGTTATGGCTTGCTAAACAGCAGGAATAAATGGTTACAGGTTTTCCGGACGTATATACATCGCCATTTTATTTACTAGTTACCGCGCTCAGTGCCGGTCTAACGGATGCAGGTGCTTTCTCCACCCATTTCTCCAGCGTTTTTGTTACGGGATGGGCATCACCGCGTTTGCGCAGTGCCTTTATGGCCAGCGCAGCTGCCAGTCCGCCTGCAAGATACCAGGCCACGGTCATTATTTTGGTGCTGGAAGTTTTGGCTACGGTCTTTTCATCGAGCCCCATTGCCGGTGTCAGGTACAGGGCGCCAATACCGGCAGCAAGACCAAACCCAGCGCCCCTTGCCAGCAGTGATGTATCCTTGCCTTTGCCAATCATGCTATAATACAATGTGTTGGCCGTAAGATCTCCGGCAAGCGCGCTGGCAAAGAGTGCTTTTCCTTTGGGTGCTTCACCGCCTGCCTTTTCCACGACGCGGGTCAGGGCTTCTTCGCCCAGTTTATCCAATCGTGGTGCAGCTGGTAGGGTATGCGCTGCCAGTTCCTGCAAAACATTCAATACAATGGCACCTGCCAGTCCGCCGATGATATCATTGGTGAGTTTCATATGGTTGTTTTTACTGGTTGAATACACAAATTATCTGCCGGCCTTGAGTTGTTGCCATTGAAGATTAAGCAATTCATTAAAAGAAGGCGGCAGGTCTGCGGACATCTCCAACAAGTGCTGGTAGATCTTTTGCAGCTGGTCTTCCATTTGCTTAAAAAGGTTTTCAGCATCTGCGGCAACCCACTGGTCAAGGCTGGCCAGGCTGTTGTTCCAAAGAAGTATATAGTCATTGTCACGGTCGGCCTCTGCGGCCACCGCATCGCCATAAGAAGAAAGTTCATCCAGCAATGCCGGAAGAAATTGCTGGCTCTGATGCCCGGCTTTCAGCATGGCCGCCCCAGGGGCTGAATCTTTACCCGCAATAACCGCCAGCCGATGTGCAGCTTCTTTTCGCGTTATATGAATTGCAATGAGGTCCTGTACCCATTGTACCGTTGTCTTTTCCTTTGTTTCCATGGCTGTTTATTTTGCAGTGGAATTGTCTTGTGTATCCGTTGTCTCTACTTTGTTTTCTTTCTCCAGCTCTTTTCTTACCTGTTTGGTTTTTTTGCGGAAGACGGGGAATTGGATTGGGCTCACCTTGGGGCGTTCATCGCCCAGCAATACGCCCCATTGCCTGAACCTGTCTGTACGGTCGAATATGATCTTGCAGACGGCAATGACGGGCAGGGATAAAAACATACCTGCCACGCCGGTGAGTGCGCCGGCTACGATAACGCCTACAATGGTAGCCAGTGCATTGATTTTAACTTTAGAGCCCACAATACGCGGCATGAGGATATTGTTGTCCAGAAACTGTACCACTGCAATAGTGCCCAGCACGATGAAGATGGGTGATAAATTGGTGGAAGAAGTAAGTGTAAGCAAAACACCAATGATATTGCCAATGAGTGCGCCGATGTAGGGGATGAGGTTCAGGATAGCGAATATTACACCAATAAGCAGTGCATGCGGAATACCAAAGATCAGGAGCAATCCACCTAGTAAAACAGTAATATAAGTAATCTGTATCAGCAAGCCCACCAGGTAACTTTTGATGATCACTTCGGTCTCCTGCATTACATCCTTTAGCTTTCCATGGTTGTTTTCGGGAAACCAGAGATAGATAAAACGCAGCAACAAATTCTTGTAGTAAAGAATAAGAAAGATATAAATAGGTAGCAAACCAATGAATACAAAAACTGAACTGAGTGATCCAAAGGCCCCACCCATCATATTGCCTGCCTGGTTCAGCAATTTGCTACTTTGTTCGTTAATGAGTTTTAACTGCTTCTCAGTAGAAAAATGCATTTTACGATTGATCCAATCGCTCAATGTTTGCAGGTGCTTTGTAACATTCTCCTTAATCTGCGGAAAATCGGCCACCAGCGCGCCAATCTGTGAAGAGAAAAAGTATACGATGCCACCCACCAGTATCACCAGCAGCAGGATACAACAGCCAATGGCCAGCACCTCCGGAAATTTCCGTTTCCGCAAAAAACGATACACCGGCAACAATACCAGTGAAATAAAGAAAGCCAGTAAGAGCGGGGTAATAATACCTGCACCGAGATAGATGATGGCACCCAAACAATAAATGCCCAGTAATTCAACGGCTCTTTGTACTGTAATGGGGAGGGTTTGAAATTTTTCCATGTTCAAGTTGATGTGTATAGTAGTAAGCAGGGTTTGTGTATGTGCGCCTCCCTTGTAAATATTGCGCGGGCGAGCCCGTCAAGCAAGGGTATAAAAAAATCATGCCACCATTGCCCGATTTAAAGATAGCAGCCGTGCTAAGCGCTCACCTGATAAAGGCAAACAGGCTATGAAGACGCAGGTCTTGCAAAGGTAATCACCCTTTTGCATCTATAGTATTACTTATCACGACATGGTTTCCCAGCAGCGCCGCTGCTCATCCTGGGTATTTTTACCGCCAC
>DATJGC010000555.1:0-5866 GCA_035495345.1 Chitinophagaceae bacterium
CATTCTTACCAGACAAAGAAATCAACGGCTTAACACTTGGCGGTGTGGGTAATGGCACTGTTATAGATTACGTACAGGTTTCTTATGCAAATGACGACAGCTTTGAGTGGTTTGGTGGTACTGTAAACTGCAAACACCTTATCTCTTTCAGAACACTGGATGATGATTTTGATACAGACAATGGCTACAGCGGCCAGGTACAATTTGGTATTTCTTTGAGAGACTCTGCAGTGGCAGACATTTCTAAGAGCGAAGCGTTTGAGTGCGATAACGACGCCAATGGAAGTGATTTAAAAACAACCGTAACACCCATTACCGGCACCAATGGCGTTACCATTGCGCCCGTGAAAACATCTGCCGTATTCAGCAATATGACCATACTTGGTCCAAAGGTTACTGCTAGCACTGTTGGCAACAGCCTGTTCCTGGCAGGTGCGCAATTGCGTCGCAATTGCGAAGAAAGCATTTACAATTCTTTGATCCTTGGCTGGTCTGACGGCGCGCTTAACGGCCTGCTGATAGACGCCAGCAAGGGCATCCCCACTGATCTAAACCTATCGCCCGCAGGAGGTCTCAACTTTCAGAACAATATTATCACCGGCGCTACTGCCAATGCAGTTAATTATGCTGCCAGCAGCACTGCACCCACCGGGGCCACAAAAGCCAGCATCACTGCCTGGGTAAACACCCCAGCGTATAATAACACCATGCTGGCAAACAATACGGATGCCGGTCTTACCGCACCCTTTAATTACACAAGCCCCGATTTTAACCCCTCTGCTGCGGGTGTACCTGCAGCAACAGGTGCTTCTTTTACCAGTGCCAAATTAACAAGCGCTTTCTTTACGCCGGTTACCTATAAAGGTGCCTGTGCAGTAGGAGATACCTGGTGGAAGAACTGGACAAAATACATGTAATACCATTGAACCTATTTTAATATAAACCGCGCTGTACCTGCAGTGCGGTTTGTATTTTTACAGCACTTCAAAATTGTAGTAGAAATAAAAACCGTGAAATATTTACTCATGGCGGCAGCGCTGCTAACAATGGCAGCCTGTGGCAATCAGGGCCAGAAAGAAAAAGCCACCGTAACAGCCACGCAGCCCACAGCGGCAGCTGGAGGAGATACCCGGTCAATAGATGCCATGGAAGCTATTTTCCAGAACGATAACTGGTTGGTGATACAGGGCAAAGACAGCAGCTATCTGTACTGCAGCAGGCTGGGTACATCATTTGTAAAAACATATTACTTCCGTATGGAACGCGGAGATTCTGTACAAACTACAATAGACACCCTGCATTATAAAGGCAATGCTATTGGCTGGACCTTGCCGTTTAACAAGACCCCGGTACAACTGGTGGCGGCAGACAGTAATAAAATGGTATTTAAAAATGTAAGTGGAAGCGAGGCCTATGAGTTCAACAAAAAAAGTAACCAGGAGATTGTGGTAAAAATGCCGGACGGCAGCAACCTTCAAATGCTGAAAACCCCGCCCCTGTCTTCTTTTTTGGTAAGAAGTAAGTACGATTATATGCACGGTACAAGGCTGGCTTTTAAGTTTGATTGATGCGCCTGTTGTTGGCATGCTCCACAAAATGCGTCTCTTGTTATTATATAGACAGTGGCGTTTGTTACCCTCAATGGCCTTTTGTTTAAGATGGCTACAGGTTTTTATGGTGTAAAACACAGCAGAAAACAAGAAATTTATCGACAGAAGAACCGCTTTTTTAACGCGTAATTAACGCCGTTTACAACCAAGTTGTAAAAAGTGCATTCCCCGCGAACGCGCTGCCAAGGCCGCTTTGCAAAATAATTTTTTACTTTTTCCGTTTTTATGTTATCATTGCACTGGAATCAGGCTGGTTAGTTCATTCCTATAATCTACAGCTCATCAGTTTTTTCGTTCCGTCACTAACATTTCATTTCAAAATTTTTTTTCAGAAACCTATTGCAGACGCGGGTTTTTTTGATTTTGATGACTAATACTCCATTATGTACGACATTTTGCAATTGAACGACATGCTCGTTCCTGAATTGCTCGATATTGCAGAGCAACTTAAAATCCCCAGTGCCAAAAAGCTTGATAAACAGGCTCTTGTATACCAAATTCTTGATAAACAGGCCGTTACAGCTAGTGCTGGTAAGGGCGCAACCGAAGAGAAAGGCAAAAGAAAACGCATTGTAAAAACATCTACTGCACATTCTACCGAAGAAGCAATTGTTGAAAGTGGTGATGAACGCCCCGCTAAACAGGAAAACAAGAAATCCGCACCCAAAAAAGACGAAAAACCGGTGGTTGTAAAACGCGGTCGCAAGAAAACAGAAGAAGAAGCACCCGCACCCGCTGCGCCCATCAATACAACAGGCAACAATAATGATGCTGATGATAATGATGACGAAGATCAGGATCAACCCGAGATAGAAGCCGGCAACAGGGCACAGGTTGCACCCGAAGCGCCCCAGCAAACAAACCCCAACACCACACTGCCTGCAGAACCGCAACGCAATAACTACCAGCCGCAGCAAAGAAGAAATGCAGATGTATTTAATATTGAATTTGATGGTATCATTCAGGGCGAAGGTGTATTGGAAATGATGCCCGATGGATATGGATTTTTACGTAGCAGTGATTACAACTATTTAAGTTCACCGGATGATGTATACGTTTCTCCCTCTCAAATAAAATTGTTTGGTCTTAAAACAGGTGATACTGTTTTTGGTGCTGTACGCCCGCCAAAAGAAGGTGAAAAATATTTTGCCCTTTTAAAAGTTGAAACTATAAATGGTAAAGGTCCGGAAGAAGTGCGCGACCGTGTGCCTTTTGATTACCTGACGCCGTTGTTTCCATTTGAGAAACTGAATTTGTTTACAAGTCCGTCTGATTATTCAACGCGTATCATGGATCTGTTTACGCCCATTGGTAAAGGACAACGCGGATTAATTGTATCTCAGCCAAAGACCGGTAAAACCATGTTGCTGAAAGCAGTGGCCAATGCCATTGCAGAAAATCATCCTGAGTGTTACCTGATGATTGTACTGGTAGATGAGCGCCCTGAAGAGGTTACCGATATGGAGCGCAGTGTAAGAGCAGAAGTAATTGCCTCTACCTTTGATGAGCCTGCAGAGAAACACGTTAAAGTTTCTACCATGGCATTACAAAAAGCAAAGCGCCTGGTAGAATGCGGTCATGACGTGGTGATACTGCTTGATTCTATTACGCGTTTGGCCAGGGCCCACAATACCGTGGCACCGGCCAGTGGTAAGGTACTGAGCGGTGGTGTGGAAGCAAATGCTTTGCAAAAACCAAAACAGTTTTTTGGTGCAGCCCGCAAAATTGAAAACGGCGGCTCACTTACTATATTGGCAACTGCACTGATAGATACCGGTTCAAAAATGGAAGAAGTTATCTTTGAAGAATTCAAGGGAACCGGTAACATGGAGTTGCAGCTAGACAGGCGCCTCGCCAACAGGCGCATCTTCCCCGCCATTGATCTAACGGCCTCCTCTACACGCCGTGATGATCTTTTGTTAGACAGGGATGTATTGCAGCGCATGAACCTGCTGCGCGTTTTCCTGGGAGATATGAATACCGAGGAAGCCATGAATGAATTACTAAAAAGGATGCGGGGCACCAAGAGTAACGAAGAGTTCCTCGCCAGTATGAACCGCTAATTGCTTATATCTTCAAAACCCGGATTTTTTCCGGGTTTTTTGTTGGTACCCTGTTTTATTATGTTTGTCTATCCAACACTTTCTACTAAACATTCCTGCGCAGCATAAAAAAAGCTGTTATAGTACGCCGATTACTATAACAAAATAAATTTAAACTGTAAATTCGCGATTATAACTCCAGTAATTGTATAAAAACAACCATTATGAATGTTAAACCGCTACTGATGCCCGCAATGGCGTCACTCATCCTTTTCAGCTCATGTGTTAGCAACAAAAAATTTAAAGCAGAGCAGGAGAAGTACGCCGCCCTCAACACCCAGTACACCACATTACAAGGCTCACTCAAAACCTGCGAAGATGAAAGAGCAGACGCAGCAAAAAAGAAAATGTTGTCTGATGCAGAAATTGAAAGCCTCAACAAACAGATTGCCTACCTGAAAGAAAACAATACCCAGGCGCTGAAACAACTGCAGGATCTCTCTGTTATTTCCAGCTCACAGGCAGAAAGCATAAAAAAATCAATGGAAAACATTGGTGCCAAAGATTCTTATATCCAGGATCTGCAGGCATCTATTGCCCGCAAAGATTCATTGAACATGGCCCTGGTGATGAACCTGAAGGGCGCCATTGGCAATATGGATGATAAAGACATCAACATAAAAGTAGATAAGGGCGTTGTGTACATTGATATTTCTGACAAGCTCCTGTTTAAAAGCGGTAGCTATGATATTACCAGTCAGGCCAATACCGTGCTGGGCAAAGTGGCCACCGTACTAAAAGCACAACCTGATATTGAGTTCATGGTAGAAGGCCATACAGACAATATCGGCTTTAGCAAAGGCGTGCTGATAGACAACTGGGACCTGAGTGTTAAACGCGCTACCTCCGTGGTACGTGTGCTGCAAAAACAATACGGACTAGACCCCGCGCATATTGCCGCCGCCGGCCGTGGTGAATACAAACCAATAGCAGACAACAGCACCGCAGAGGGCAAGGCAGCCAACCGCCGCACCCGCATTGTAATTCTGCCACAACTAGACCAGTTTTTCAAATTGCTGGAACCCAAAAAAGGCTAATAAAAAATCATTGCTTAATACTGGCCGCCACATTGTGGCGGCTTTTTTTGCCTGGCACCTAAGCATAGATAAGCAGATGCACTTATTTGTTAGCGGGGGAGGATTAAATATGGATTATTTTATACGTGTTTTGCCATGTTTTTTAACGCTTGTTATCAGTTTTTGAGCGGCTTCACGTTGTATAACGGCTGATGATACCGACAGCAGCGTGCAGGAATCCAATATGAAAACCAACCAAAGACACTGGCCATACGCAACCATACTTTTTGTTTTACTACAGCTCATTTGCTGCTGTAGCGCTAAAGTGTTCGCACAGCAGAAACTACCGCTGGCAATAAATGGTATCATAGATCTTCGCAATCAATCCCTTTCAACAACACCCGCTTCCTTAACCGGCGATTGGGCGTTTTACTGGCAACAACTGATCACCGCAGACAGTCCATCCCTGGCAGGCCGGCAGTTTGCAGCCTACCCGCAACTCTGGAAAAATATAGCGAAGAACGGACAGGCCCTTCCCTCGCAGGGTTATGCCAGCTACGCCCTAACGGTGTTACTGCCCAAAAATCATACACCCTTGGCGCTTGAAATACCCGATGCCTATAGTGCGTATACCCTGTTTGCAAACGGACAAAAAATAGCCAGCAATGGCGTCACCGGCAGTAACGCAAACAACAGCAGCCCTTTTTGGGCCACCAGCGTGGTACCGCTTGCGCTGACTTCAGATACCCTGCACCTGGTGATGCAGGTGTCTAACTTCTGGCATGCCAAAGGGGGCGCTTACAAAGAAATATTCATTGGCAATAAGGATCAACTCACCTTAAAGTACCGGCAGGAAACAGCGCTCGACCTGGTGCTGGCAGGCTGCCTCTTCATGGGCGGGTTGTTCTTCTGGGGTTTATCTGTGTTTGGCAGAAACGATAAGATCATCTTTTATTTTTCTGTGTTTTGCATTGTAACCAGTTACCGAATGATTGGCACTGACCTCTATGTGCTGCACTCACTGTTTCCGCAACTCAACTGGTTTATTGCCATTCGGCTGGAGTACCTGTCGCTGGTATTGGGCGTAGCACTCTTTTCCCAGTATACAAGATTGCTGTACCGCAAGGATACCATTGAT
>DATJGC010000556.1:0-5788 GCA_035495345.1 Chitinophagaceae bacterium
ACGGTATCATTTGGAAGAAGGCGCGCGATATTGCGGGGCGGATCATAATTTTTATAGTCTACCGATGAGGCAGAATAATCGGGTTGCAGAACGCAGATTTTCATAAAAACAAGTGATAAGATTTTATTAGAGTAGTGTTAAAGACAGGAGCAACGGAGGTTCTTCATAAAGACTTTACAAACATCATGCAAGTAAGTAAGGCATTAGCCTTGTTTAAGCAGGCGTTTTTCTGGCCGGGCGGTGGTCTTTTTTGTTTTGGCCACCGGTTTTCTTCCTTTCTTTCTTGCCAGTGCATTGTCAATAATGGCGGCCACCATTTGGCTGAAGCTATTGCCTGATAAACGAAGAATGGCCCCGATGGAAGTGTAGTCTTCATCTTCGCTGATACCACATTGCGCGTTTACTTCCAGCACATAGAGTTTACCGGTGTTTTTATCCATCCGCAGATCAATTCTGCCGTACCCTTTACCGCCCACCGCCACATAAGAATCCCAGCTCAGTTTTGTGATAGCCGCTATCAGCTTTTTATCAGGATGGTGGTAGGTATAAAACGGTTCATCATTGGGCAGGGGAGATTCTTCATCATAGGTTTCCCAGAGCCTGTCGAACGACAAAAATTTTTCATTATCGGGTAAGGCCGGGTGAAACACGCGTTCTACCGGGGTGTACATAATGCTTTTGTTGGGCTTGTCTGCATCACCCACAATGAAAGTGGTGAATTCAGGACCGGCAATATATTCTTCAGCTATAACACCGCCGGCGGTGAGGCTCCATCCGCGGTAGCCATCAAATAAAATCTTCAGCTGTGCTGCCAGTTCTTCCTGGTTGCTTACAACAGATTTGATGCCCACGCCCATGCTGCCACCGGAAACGGCGGGTTTTACAATCAGCGGTTGGCCGAGTTGTTCAAATACTTGCTGTTGAGCGTTGCCATCTTCAGTGATAACACGCCAGGCGGGGGTGGAGATACCGGCTTTGTCGAACGCCTCTTTCATCACAATCTTGGAAGTAGTGATATCATAGAAGTGTTCATTGGCCCCGGTATAAATCATTTTTTTCTGGTGCAGGTATTTAAGCACCGAGATACCGGGCGTGCCATTGATCTCGTCTCCGTCGCAAAGATTGAGGATAACGGGGGGAAGGCTGCTATTGTCCATTTCAATCATGTCAATTACATCTTTGTAATTGTGCATGGTTACGGGTTGCCACACCCATTCTGTGCGAAGCGCTGCGAAGGCGCGGGTATATTCCTGTATGCTTTGAGAAAAATCGTAGTAGTAGTCAACATTTGCGTCGCCGGTATGAAGATGGGGGGCCAGCACCCAAACCTTTCGTTGCTGCAAATCACTTGTATGTACACTTTCCGGTAACGCCATAAACACAGAGGCTGGTTAGTACTGCTGCCTGTTTTTAAGTTTACGTTTGATGAAGTCTGTGAGCCTGTACTGGTCCAGCACCTCGTCTTTAATATGGGCGGCACCTTCAATAGTGGTAAGACAGTTGCTTGAACCGCAGTAACAGGTAAAAGGCTGCACCATTTCCCACTCGGTGGAAGGATAAAAGAACGTAAACTCATCCCCGTCATTGATTTCTGCCAGGCATACCAGTTGCATGAGCGTAGTATCAAAGAAAACGGTAGGCGAACAACTATGGTTTATATACTGCAGAAATTCTGGCTGCAGCGTGATATGTTTATCATCATCAATTTGAACCGTAAGATAGGTAACCACAGATGATACCGTACCTGCATGGAAAGAGCAGATCACATCTCCCGGTGCAAATGCCCTTGTAGCGTGTAAGGATTGCTGGCCGGTAGATTCATTTTTCCAAACTTCGGCAAAACCATTGTTGCTTACTAAACGGAGTGTCTGGCTGGTGGCTGATTTGGTAGTCATGCAGGCTTTAAAAAAGAGGTTTGAAATCTGTGTTGATCATTAGAGCATTCATCAGATGATATACAAAAACCAAGAATATTTTTGTATTAATTAAAAGTAATAAACTATTCTAAATAAATGAGAATGTAAAAAAAATTTTATACACAATACATGATAGTTACAGTGCATAACTATGAATTCACCAGTTGTGATTGTTGACGCTGCCAGTAGTTTAATACTATCCTAATCTCTGCATGAGAAACATCGCCACCCAATTCATCTTTGATAGGCGCTGTTTTATTACCGCCCACACGCATTACCGCGGGTAGTATCAATGCCAGTTGTTCATTTGTTAATAGCTCAGTGACGGCAATCTCGCCGGTAAGCACAAACGATGCAAGATGGCCACTGATAGTAGTGGCCGCTAATTGCCGGCTGGCCGCTATTGCTTCAATACTGTTACCCTCTTTGAACATAGCCAGGGTTGCCGCGTGGCTGCTTCCTTTTACTACAGGCTTTTTTTCAATGCTATGCGGTGATTGGGTATCGGGATGTGCTACAGTGTACTTCTCATACTTAGCGGGTGTTTTACAAAAAACAATATCGCGGTAAGAAGCGCTCACCATTTTTTGCAGCGCGCATTGCAGCGATGCTATGATATTGTTAAGCTCAACTGCCTGTTTTCTTAGTTTGCTGGTAGTTTGGAGCGTGGCAAGCTGTTGTTGCAATGGAAGGAGTAGTTCATTACCTGCGGTGGGTACAAAGTAATCGATGGCCCTGGCCACACGGTCTTCCAGCAAGCCGGCGTTTGCTGCATTGAAAGGCAGCAGCAATAGTTGTTGGAGTTGACGTTGAAATTTTTCTGCCACTGCCGCCTGTTCACTCGCCCTGCCCATTAACAATTGTGCAATGGCAAGGGCGGCGGGCATATTGGGCAGTTTTTTGCCGGGCAGCCATTCTTTAAAAGCCAGCAATGCGGATTGAATCTTTTTATAACTGAACAGGCTGATGAGCTGGTCTGCCTGAAATCTTTGTTGTTCATCTGTAAGAATCTGCTGTAAGGTATCTGCTTCTGCTTCACGCCGGGCAAAGGCCAGCACTTTACTGTCTGTACTAATGGCAGCAGGGTGAAGGGCAGATAATAGCACCAGTCCTTCCAGGGAGGTACAACGACTGAGTGCCACATACACCTGGCCGGCGGCAAAGGAGGCGCCGGCGTCTATAATGGCCTTATCAAAAGTGAGTCCCTGGCTTTTGTGTATGGTAACCGCCCAAGCCAGTCGCAATGGGTATTGTGTAAAGCTGCCAAGTTCTTCCTCTTCTATTTTGTCTTTTTCTTTGTGGTAATTGTAACGGATGTTTCTCCAGGTTTCTTTTTCTATGACCAACTCTGTGGCATCTTCATCATTGCACAGCACGGTTATTTCTTCCGCTGTTATTTTTTTGATGGTGGCCAGCTTACCGTTAAAGTACTTTCTTTCCGTACCGGAATCGTTTTTTATAAACATGACCTGTGCACCCTCTTTCAGTTGCAGCAGCCTGTCAGTGGGCAGGGCCTTATCAGAAAATTCACCGCTGATGATGCCTGTAAATGTTACCAGCTTACCCGGGAGGTTATCAAGTGCGGCGTTGTTGATGGCCTCTGTTTTCCGGTTATGCGTGCTGAGTGTAATGTATTTTTCATGCTTTGCCGGCTGAAAACCGGGCTGGTAACGGCTATTAAGCAGCGCAAAATCTGCGACGCTTACCTGGTTGTTTCGCACACGGTTCAATACATCAATAAATTGCTGATCCCGCTGCCGGTATATTTTTTTCAACTCAATGTATAAGGGAGGCGCTTGCGCAATAACGGCAGCACTGAAAAAGAAGGGGCTCTCGTAATAGGGCTGCAACAGATCCCATTCATTATTGGCTACTACCGGCGGCAGCTGAAACATATCGCCTATGTACAAAACCTGTACGCCACCAAAGGGTTGCACCCAGTTATTGCGAAAATGCCGTAAAATGGTATCCATGGCATCCAGCATATCGGCTCTTACCATGCTTACTTCATCAATGATCAACAGCTCCAGCTCCTGCAGTAAAACTCTTTTATCTGCGTTAAACCTGATGTTTTGAAAAAGGCTATGTTTATCTGTTGCTTCTCCCGGGCTGCCGAAGGCCTCATTTGTTCTTGCGGCAGAAGGGATGAACGGACCAAAGGGCAATTGAAAAAAAGAGTGCATGGTAACGCCACCGGCATTAATGGCCGCTACACCTGTGGGCGCTATTACCACCGCCCGTTTTTCTGTGCTGGCGCGAATATGCCTGAGAAAAGTGGTTTTGCCGGTACCCGCTTTACCGGTTAAAAAAATATGACGGGAGGTATTGTTAACCAGTTCGGCAGCCAGCCTGAACACTGTGTTTGATGCATCTGTTTGTACCATCCGTTCTCGTTTTGCCAGGCAGCAAGTTGCAATGACCAATCAAAATTAATCATCCTTGCTTATTGCGGGTAATAAAAACAAGCATGATGAACGATACATGCAGGTATTATCTCATTGTCTGATTGTCCCAATAAGATAAACCATACATGCAGGACCGGGTACATCATTGCGGAATGCCTGCAGTAACTGCGGTTATTCCTGCACTTATTGTTACTTTACTAAGAATCATCATTAACTATAAAATAAGCGCCATGGATACCGCAACGATGGACTTATAGTCATGGCTAACCGGCATCGTACAGCAGCACCCATGGCGCAGCAGCTTATTTTTCTGCAGGCTTGCCGCCCAGTAGGAGTACTTCGTTTACCTGAATTTCTGTGACGTACTTCTTATTGCCTTCCTTGTCTGCATAACTGCGGTTGACAAGCTTGCCGCCAACGGCTACCTCCGTTCCTTTGTTGATGTATTTTTCTGCCAGCTCTGCCAGCTTGCCCCAGGCAACAAGCGTATGCCATTGGGTGTCTGTTACCTTTTCTCCTTTTGCATTGCGGTACACCTCACTGGTGGCTACATTAAACCTTGCCCATTTCTTGCCTGCTTCTGTATTACGTATATCCGGCTGCTTGCCTACATAACCAATCAATTGAACTTTGTTTTTTAACGCGTACATAGTTGTAATTTTTTGCCTATATCTATTTTTGAGAAAAGGCGGTGAGTAATTTATATTCCGGTTGAACAACGGCGCCATCGTTCAACAACACAAAGATGAGGTGCGGCGGAAGCGATAGTCGGTTAGTAACCATTTATGAGCGGATGTAAACGTTTGTAAACGCTTATCTGCCGAAATTTTTTTTGTACCTTTTGTTATAAACCTTACCTCCCAGATGATACCACCATTACAGACCAGGGCCTGCCTGGCCTGCGGCAAAAACATTAAGGGCCGCTCAGATAAAAAGTATTGTGACGATTACTGCCGCAATGTTTACAACAATGATCTCACCGCAGCAAACAACAATTACGTAAGAAATATTAACAACGCGCTTCGCCGCAACCGCCGCATACTGGCGGCCTGCCTCAAAGACCAGGAAGAAATGGCCAAAACCACCAAGGATAATTTAGTGCACAAAGGCCTGCAGTGGCAATACCATACGCATACCTATACCAACAAGAAGGGCAATGTCTATTTCTTTTGTTATGAGTATGGCTACCTGCCGCTGGAGAACGATTGGTACCTGGTAGTAAAAAATAATAAAGGCAAACCGGCCTGAGCCGGCAAGTTTTTTAGGTATGTTGGTGTGCAACAAATGTTGCGGAGCTTTAAAATTGCCGGCAAGCGTAAATGCTGCTCCAGTAAAAGCATCGCACAAAAAAACCTGCGCGGGGCAGGTTCTTTTCTCTAGCAGCAATAATAATATCCTTGTTGTTTATCAGTTGTTGAGCATCAGCGGCATTACCAGCATCAGCAGCTCTTCGCCCTCATCAGCTTC